>JANQKA010000143.1 GCA_028281405.1 Hasllibacter sp.
GCGGCGGCCAATTCGGCGTCGGAGCGCGCCCGGAAAATGGAGTGTTCACATTCATGCGACGGTCCGCGCGCGTTGGAACATGGGCGAAGATCAATCGACCGCGGCGGCGGGTCCAGAACGCCTTGACGCTCGGCTTGGTGGCCCTGGGCCCGGTTCTGGCGATCTCCACCTATCTCGCCCTGGGCACCCTCGACCCGGGCACGTCCACCGCGCTCCGTGTCGTGCTTCTGCTCGACCTGATCTACGTGCTCGCCGTCGCGGCGCTGGTTTTGACCCGGGTGGCGTCCATGATCGCCGCCCGGCGGCGCCATTCCGCGGGATCGCGGCTCCATCTGCGGCTGACCGGGGTGTTCGCCGTGGTCGCGTTGATTCCGACGGTCTTGGTCGCGGTGTTCGCGGTGCTGACCGTGAACGCCGGGATCGAGGGGTGGTTTTCCGAGCGCGTGCGCAACGTGGTGGGGTCGTCGCTTCTGGCGGCGCAGACCTACGAGGGGGAGCACCGCGCCAACCTCGAGGCCGACACGCGCGCGCTCGTCGAGTATCTGGAGGCGGCCAAGCGGGCCAATTTCTTCATTTCCGACGGCAATCTCCGCCAACTCCTGACCCAGGGCCAGGAGCGGATCCAGCGCGGTCTTCGGGAAGCCTACGTCATCGACGGCGCGGGACAGATCCGCGCCCGCGGGGAGCGGAGCTACCTGTTCGACTACGAGCGCCCGTCCGAGGCCCTCCTCGAAGCGTCGCGGACGAGGGGCGTTCAACTCATCGACGATTGGGACCGCAACGAATTCCGGGCGCTGGCGCCGCTCGGGAACTACACCGACCGGTACCTGTACATCAGCCGGGCGGTGGACGGGAACATCCTGAACCTTTTGGACGAGACCCGTCAGACCGTCACGCTCTACCGGCAGCTGGAGAGCGAGCGCGGCAGGATCCTGTTCGAGTTCGGACTGCTATATCTGGGATTCGCCGTGATTCTCATTCTGGCCGCGGTTTGGCTTGGCCTGTGGTTCTCGGAGCGCCTGTCGAAGCCCGTGGGCAGGCTCGCCGGAGCCGCCCAGCGTGTCGGCGGCGGGGATCTCGAGGTTCAGGTCGCGGAAGAGGAGGGAGACGACGAGATCGCCATGCTGGGCCGGGTGTTCAACAAGATGACCCGCCAGTTGAAGGGGCAGCGCGACACGCTTCTGACCACGAACCGCCAGATCGAGAGGCGGCGAAGGCTGTTCGATTCCGTGCTTTCCTCGGTCACGGCGGGGGTGATCGGCCTCGACGCGCTGGGCAAGGTCGACTTCATGAACCGCTCGGCGGAGGCGTTGCTCGAACTGGACGAGGAGGCGGCGCTCGGCAAACATCTCACGGTCGCGGTGCCCGAGTTCGGGGCGGTTCTGGACGAGGCGCGGCGCGGCGTGGCGCAAAAGGAGGTCAAACTGGCGCGCGGCCCGCGGCGCGACAGCCTGCTGGTCAGGATCGCGGAGCGGCGGACGGCCGACGCCCGGTTGGAGGGCTACGTGGTGGCGTTCGACGACGTCACGGATTTGGTTTCCGCCCAGCGCATGGCGGCGTGGGGCGACGTGGCGCGACGCATCGCGCACGAAATCAAGAATCCGCTCACCCCGATCCGGCTGTCGGCGGAACGGATCAGCCGGAAATTCGCGGATGAGGTCAGCGATGCCGAGCGGTTGAAAAGCATGACCGACGTGATCGTCCGGCAAACGGGCGATCTCCGGCGCATCGTCGACGAGTTTTCGAAATTCGCCCGGATGCCGAAACCGGAGCGCCGGGAGGAGGATCTGACGGCGCTCGTCGCCGGCGCGGTGGAATTGCAGCGCGCGGGGCTGGAGCCCGTGCGCGTGACCGCGACGCTGCCGGACCACCCGGTCACGGCCCTCGTGGATGGCACGATGATCGGCCAGGCGCTGACGAATCTCATCAAGAACGCGGGGGAGGCCATCGAAGCCTTCCGGCGGGACGGCGCGGCCGCGGATTACGATCCCGAAGTGCGCGTCAGTCTCGATTCCGACGGAGGGTGGGCGTTGATACGCGTCAGCGACAACGGCATAGGTCTTCCCGACGACCGCGACCGGCTGTTCGAACCCTATGTCACGACCCGGGACAAGGGGACGGGCCTCGGCCTGTCGATCGTCAAGAAGATCGTCGAGGAGCACGGCGGCGCGTTGACCCTGGGCGAGGCGCCGCCGTTCCGCTCCGGGGCCCGTCCGGGGGCCATGGCGGAAATCACGCTGCCGGCGCCCGTCGGCGGAAGCGCTGCGTAACGGGAGAGGAGGAACATGGGCGGCATTCTCATCGTGGACGACGAAAAGGATATCCGGGATCTGGTGTCGGACATTCTCGAGGACGAGGGCTATCGGACACGCACGGCGGAGAATTCCGCCCGGTGCATGGCCGCGATCGAGGAGGAACCGCCGGATTTGCTGATTTTGGACATATGGCTGAGGGACAGCGCGATGGATGGCATCGACATCCTCGAGCACGTCAAGGGCAACAACCCCGGCATTCCGGTCGTCATCATATCGGGGCACGGCAACATCGAGATCGCCGTGGCCGCGATCAAGCGGGGCGCCTACGACTTCATCGAAAAGCCGTTCAACATCGATCAATTGACGGTCGTCATCGGCCGGGCGATGGAGGCGTCGCGGCTGCGCCGGGAGAACAGGGAACTGAGGCGGTCCGAGACCGCGGTTCCGGAGATGATCGGTTCGTCCGCGGCCTTCCAATCCCTGATTTCGGACCTCGGCAAGGTGACGCGCACCAACAGCCGGGTGATGCTGACGGGTCCGCCGGGGTCGGGCAAGGAGCTCGCGGCGCGGCACATCCACGCGCGGTCGCCGCTGCGCGACGGCCCTTTCGTCTGCATCGCCTGCGCCACGGTCGACCCCGACAGCATGGACGTGACGCTGTTCGGCGAGGAGAAGTCGGGCCGTGTGGTGAAGAGTGGCCTGCTGGAGCGCGCGCACGGAGGAATGATCTTCTTCGACGAGATCTCGGACATGCCGATGGAGACCCAGTCGAAGATCCTGCGGGTGCTGGTCGATCAGCCCTTCCAGCGGGTGGGAGGGGTGGACAAGGTGCGCGTGGACCTTCGCGTCATCGCGTCCACCGCCCGGGATCTGGAGGACGAGATCGCGGCGGGGCGGTTCCGGGAGGAGTTGTATCACCGGCTCAACGTGGTGCCGATCAAGGTTCCGCCCCTCGAATCGCGGCTTGACGATGTTCCGGAACTCGCCCGCCGCTTCGTGGAGGAGTTCCATCGGACGCAGAATCTTCCCAAGCGCCGTCTGAGTGTCGAGGCGGAGGCGTTTCTGCAGACGCTCCCATGGCCCGGCAACGTGCGCCAACTGAGGAACGTGGTCGAGCGCGCCCTTATTTTGGGCCCCGGCGAAGGCGAGATCGGGCCCGGGGAATTGCGGCGGCGCGAGGATTCGGCTTCGGGCGGCGACCACATGGTTCTGTCGGGCGGGATGGTCACGCTGCCGCTGCGCGAGGCGCGGGAGGTGTTCGAGCACGAGTATGTGACGGCGCAGCAGAGGCGGTTCGGCGGGAATGTTTCACGCGCCGCTTCGTTCGCGGGGATTTCCCGTTCGGCGTTCCACCGCAAGCTCAGGACGCTGGGGGGCGGGTGACCGGTCCGCGCGGCGCGCGCGTCGTCCCGACCGCGGGCGGGGGCTCTCCGTGGGTCGGTTTCGTGGCGTGTTCCCGGCTTCCCCCGCGCGTCGTCCGACGCGGTTCCGGAAGGTGGGCCATGGGAGGATGTCGTCCGGTCGCGAACCCACCGAAACGAGGCGGGCCGGTTCGGCCTCCGTGATCCGCCCGGGGCGGTCTCCCGCCCGGCGGCACGCTTCGCCCGGACACGCGGCGACTTGGCGGCCAGTTCCGCGCCGGGGCGCGCGCGGCGCTTTCCCGGGGCGCGCCATCATTGTCCCGGGCATGCGTGGAAGCATCGCGTCGAACACGCTTCATTCGAACCGCTTCTCCCGTTCGGATGTTCCGGGTGGCGCGGTTCGCCGCGTCTCCGGGGCGGTTTTCCGGGCCGTTTTCGGGGTGCCGGCCCGCTCCGGAGTCCGGACGAATCACCCGGCGGTCGATTCGCCGCGGCGCCGCGGCCCGCTCCGCTTCCTCTCGGTTCGGCCCTCCAAAAAAAATGTGAACAATGCTGAAATTCCCATAATATTAAGGATAAAAAAATTTGAATTAATGGTGAAATAATTTTATTCTGACCGCGAACCGGGGCCTGGCGGGGCCTTCCGGGGGGGATTCGCCGCCGCTCGGTGCCGATGGTGCAGAACGACGGAGAACGACATGTTTAACGATTCCCTTTCCTTCCCCAACCTCGGCCCGCGGGCACATGGCTCCGCGAGGCGTTTTTTCACCGGCTTGACCGGGTCCGCGGCGGCCCTCGGGGCTCTCGCCGGATGTGGCGGCGACGATGGCGGCGGCGCCGCCGAAGCCGAAGCCGGTCCCGGCACCGGGTTCCTCAGCGACGCGGGCGACATGCTCATGGGCGGCGACGGGAACGACATGCTCACCAACAGCTGGAAGGTGTCCGTCATCGAAGCGGGCGGAGGCGATGACACGATCTTCGGCGCGACCGTCGCCGAAGCGATCAGGGCGGGCACGGGCGACGACATCGTCGACGGCGGAGATGGCGACGACATGATCGACGGCGGCGCCGGCGACGACATGATCACCGGCGGCGCCGGAAACGACAGGATGTTCGGCGGCGTGGTGGGCGGCGGGGACGCCGGTGGATTCGACACCGCCGTCTATGAGGACGTTTGGACGGGCTACCGCGTCAGTGGCGCGAGGGCCGAGGGGGAGTGGGCGGTGTTCACCGTCCTGGACATGGAAGTCGGAGTGGACGGCGTCGACGAGGGCAGGGACGAACTGACCGGTTTCGAGGCGATCCAATTCGGGGCCGACTCGTATATGGTCGTGGAATCCGGCACGGACGCGGGCGAGATTCTCATCGGGTCGGCGCAAGGCGACGATGGGTCGGAGTGGGCCGCGTTCGACGGCGGCATGGGTGACGACATCATCTTCGGCTTCGGCGGCGAAGACGTGATCGCGGGAGGGGCCGGCGGCGACTTCATCGTCGGCGGGGAGGGCGACGACACGCTCTACGGACACTCCGCCGAGAGCAACGGCTCGGATGCGGACGGGGTCGTGGACACGGCGGTGTTCGAAGGATCCCCGTCAGGATACCTGATCACGGCGGAAATGGGCGATTTCGGTTCCCGGGGGATGATAAGGAACTCCGTGCGGATCACCGCGCTGGACATCGACACCGATGGATCCGCCGCCGACGGCGGCAGGGACACCCTGATGGGATTCGAGGCCCTCCGCTTCGACGGCTCCGAATCGTCGACGACCCTGGGGGTGACGCGTTTCGCCTCCGAAACCGGGGAGATCCTGCTTGGAACGGAAGGCGCGGACGGGACCGTGGCCGATCCGCTTGACGGGAAGGGTGGCGACGACCTGATCTTCGGTTTTTCCGGCGACGACGTGATCGCGGGAGGCGCGGGAAGCGACATCATTTCGGGCGGGGCGGGCTCCGACACGATTTCCGGCGGTTTTGGCGATGACACGCTGTATGGCCACGCGGCGGATGGCGGCGGCGCCGATTCCGGCGCCGCCGACACGGCCACCTACGCGGATGTCCGCGCCGGGTATGGCGTTTCCGCCGGCCTCGACGGCGTCGACGGGGTGACGTTCACCGTGCGCGACGTCGCGACCGCGCCCGGAGACGAAGGTGTCGACATCCTGATCGGCTTCGAGGCGCTTCGGTTCGACGGCGGGGCCTCCCCGACCACGTTCCTGGTGACCCGCGCCGCCTCCGATGACGGGGAAATTTTCTTGGGAACGGACGGGGACGACGGCGCGGAAACCGCTTTCGACGGTTTGGGCGGGGCGGACACGATCTTCGGCTTCGCGGGGAATGACGTCATCGACGGTGGGGCGGGCGACGACATCATAACGGGCGGGGCGGGCGACGACGTCATCGACGGAGGAGAGCACGACTCGGCGGACACCGCGTCCTACCTCGGACGCTACAACGGCGGAGCGGTCTCCGATTACCTCTTCCAAACAAGGCGGATCCACGAGAACGGGATCGTCGTGAACCAGCTGGTCGTGACGGACATCGGGGCGAACGACCGCGCCGATGACATGGTCGACGAGGGCGTGGACACGCTGCGCGGCATCGAATTCCTGAATTTCGCCGACCAAAGGGGCGTGGCCGTGTCCACCGTGATGGCGACGCTGGTGGAAATAACCGGGGATGGGATCGACAACACCCTCGCCGGCGATTCCGACGGCCAAAGGATTTCGGGCGGCGGCGGCGGAGACAGGATCGTTGGCGGCGGGGGCGACGACGTCATCGACGGCGGCGAAGGCGAGGACACGGCCGTGTTCGAAGGTGTCCGGGGCGGCCACTCCGTCACGCTCGAATTGGATGGCGAAGGAGCAGGGTCGATCGAGGTGCGCGACGGAAGCGGCGGCGCCGCGACCTTGCGGAATGTGGAATTGGTCGAATTCGCCGACGTGACGCTCGAGGTGTCGGACACGGAAGACGGGACGGACGCGAACGACATCGTGTTCGGCTCCGGGTGGAACGACATGGTTTCGGGCGGCGGGGGAGACGATCTGATTTTCGGCTTCGGCGGCGAAGACGTCATCGTCGGAGGGGCGGGGGACGACGTGATCGATGGCGGCTTCGGAGTCGACACCGCGGTATTCACCGGCGCCCTTCGCGATTTCGAATTCACGCTTGTGGACGGCGCGCTCGCGGTGAGGGACGCCAGGTCCGCCGATGGATTGGACGAAGGGCGCGACATTTTGACGAACGTGGAATCCCTCCGGTTCGGGACCGTGGATCTGGCGGTTTCGGACATTCGATTCGGGACGGGGAACGACGGGGAAACGGATGGCGATTCCACCCGGATCGGAATCCATTACGGCAAGGGTGGAGGCCACGCGTTTGGCGGGACGTCGGGAATCGACATCTTCCAATTCCTCACCGCGATGGACAGCGCGGATGCGCGCAAAACCACGATCGAAGGATTCGACGGGAGTGGCGGGGACAGGATCGCGTTGGCGGATATCGACGACCTGCGGGGAATCGTCGCGGAAACCGTGATGGACGACGATGCGACGATCACCCGGCTCGGCCACGTGGCGTCGGGATTCGAGCTGGATGTCCTCGGCGACCATCCCGATATCCTCGACCATGTGTACCTCATCGGAAACGAACCCACCGGGGAGCCCCCGGTCGATCCCGAAGAAATGGGGAACGACGATCCCCCGGTCGATCCCGAGGAAATGGGGAACGACGAACCTCCGGTCGATCCCGAGGAAATGGGGAACGAAGAGCCCCCGGAGGATTCCGATGCCGCCGGGAGCGTGATCACCGGGTCGGACGGAGATGACGTGATCCAAGGTGGAGGGGGCGACGACACGCTTTACGGTGAAAACGCCACGGACGGAGTCGCGCTCGGAACGGACAACGACACCGTCGTCTACGATGACGATTTCGAAGGCTACCACATATCGGCGGAGTGGATCTCCTTGGGCGGCGTGGAGACCGCGCGGTTCATCGTGCTCGACATCCGGGGCGCGGAAGCGGACGACGAGGGCGAGGACACGGCGGTCGGTTTCGAGGTATTCCGGTTCGGCGACGGAGACCGCCGGGTGGTGTCCCCGGGAGGCGCCACCGGGGACGGTGAAATAATCGTCGGCACGAACGCGGGGGAGACGATCGACGGCGGGGGAGGCGACGATTTGATCTTCGGCTTTGGCGGGAGTGACTTGCTGATCGGCGGCGCGGGCGATGACATGTTGATCGTGGAGGGTGTGGGCGACACCTTGGACGGAGGCGGGGACAGGGATATCGCCGTGTTCCTCGAGGGTCGGAACGATTACACGGTCACGGAAATCCGATTGGCCGACGGGGGAGTCGGGCATGAGGTCGGGTACGCCGATGGCCGCGAAAACGGCGGAACGGTGACATTGACCGATATCGAGGTGTTTCGGTTCCTCGGCGACAACCCGGCCACGCCGGACGATGACGCGGTGGGCACTTCCTCCCTCCTGGTGGACATCATAAGGTTGGCCACCGATTCCGGCACGGTCGAAGCCGGAGACCACGCCCGCGCGATCGTCGGAGGAGAGGGTGCGGACACGATCACAGGCGGCGCGGGGACTCAGTCCATCATCGGCGGCGGGGGCGCGGACACGCTCGCGGGCGGCGAAGGCGACGACGTTATCCAAGGCGGAGAGGCCAACGACACGCTGTTCGGTGGAAGCGCCGTGAGCGGCGTCGCGATCGGAACGGACAGGGACACCATTGTCTTCGAGGGCGATTTCGAAGGCTTCCACGTTTCGGCGGAATGGATCTCCCTGGGCGGTGAAATGACCGCGTGGTTCACCGTGCTCGACATCCTTGGCGCGGGGTCCGAGGACGAAGGCGAGGACACGGCGGTCGGCTTCGAGGTGTTCCGATTCGGCGACGGCGACCGGTCGGTGGTGACCGCTGGACAGGGCTCCGGGTCCGCGGAGATCATTGTCGGCACGAACGCGGGCGAGAACATCGACGGATGGGATGGAGACGATTTGATCTTCGGCTTCGGCGGCGGGGACACCCTGAGCGGCGGGGCGGGAGATGACATTTTGATGGGGGGTGGCGGGGGCGACACCCTGGACGGAGGAGACGACAGGGATATCGCCGTGTTCGCCGGGGTACGGAATGATTACACGATCACGGAAATCCTGTTGCCGGGCGGCGGCGCGGAGTTCGAGGTCGGACACGCCGATGGCCGCGAAAACGGTGGAACGGATGAATTGATGAATGTCGAGGTGTTGCGGTTCCTCGGCGACGATCCCGCCAACCCGGACGATGACACGGTGGGAACGACCTCCCTCCGGGCGGACATGATAAGGGGATCCGCCGATTCCGACATCATCGAAACCGGAGACCGCGCCCACACCATCTCCGGCGGAGCGGGCGCGGACACGATCACCGGCGGTTCCGGGTCTCAAACCATAACCGGCGGCGAAGGGACGGACGCGGTCGCGGGAGGGGCGGGAGACGACGTGATCCAAGGTGGAGTGGACAACGACACGCTGTATGGCGGGAGCGACGCGAACGGCGTCGAGATCGGAACGGACAACGACACCGTCGTCTATTTGGACAATTTCGTGGGCTACCACATTTCGGCGGACTGGATTCCCGTTGGCGGGGTGGAGACCGCCCGATTCACCGTGCTCGACATTCGGGGAGCGGGAGCGGACAACGAAGGCGAAGACACGGTGGTCGGCTTCGAGGTTTTCCGGTTCGGCGACGGCGACCGCCGGGTGGTGACCGCCGGAGGGGCCACCGGGGCGGGCGAGATCATCGTCGGAACGAAGTTGGGGGATATCATCGACGGAGGGGCCGGCGGCGATCTGATATTCGGGTTTGGTGGAGGGGATGCGCTGACCGGCGGCGCGGGCGACGACATGTTGATCGTGGGTGGCGCGGGCGACACCCTGGATGGAGGCGGCGACAGGGATATCGCCGTGTTCGACGGGGTCCGGAATGACTACACGATCAAACAAATCCATTTGGACCGCGGCGGATTCGCGCATGAGGTCGGGTTCGCCAATGGCCGCGAAAACGGCGGAACGGTTACATTGACCAATATCGAGGTGTTGAGGTTTCTCGGCGACAATCCCGCCATCCCGGACGATGACGTGGTGGGAACTTTCTCCCTCGAGGTCGACATCGAAATGGGGTCCGCCAATCCCGACATCATCGAAGCCGGCGACCGCACACACACGATTTCCGGCGGAACGGGGGCGGACAGGATCACCGGCGGAACCGGAACCCAAACAATCATCGGCGGCGGGGGAACGGACACGGTCGAGGGCGGGGCCGGCGACGACGTGATCCAAGGTGGCGGGGGCGACGACAGGCTGTATGGTGGAAACGCCGCGAATGGAGTCGCGATCGGAACGGACAGCGACACCGTCGTCCATGCGGACAATTTCGATGGCTATCACATTTCGGCGAACCTGGTCTCCCTGGGCGGTTCGGAGACGGCGCAATTCACCGTGCTCGACATCCGGGGAGCGGGAGCGGACAACGAAGGCGAGGACACCGTGGTCGGCTTCGAGGTGTTCCGGTTCCGCGATGGCGACCGCGGTGTGGTGACCGCCGGAGGGAGAACCGGGGCGAACGACATCATAGTTGGAACGAACGATGTGGACAACATCGACGGATGGACCGGAGACGATCTGATCTTCGGTTTCGGTGGAGGAGACACCCTGAACGGTGGCGCGGGCGATGACATGTTGGTGGGGGATGGCGGGGGCGACACCCTGAACGGGGGCGCCGACAGGGACATCGCCGTGTTTTTCGGCGTCAGGAATGAATACACGATCACGGAATTCCGTTTGGGACGCGGCGCCATGGAGTATCAAGTCGGGTACGCCGATGGTCGCGAAAACGGCGGAACGGATACATTGACCAATGTCGAGGTGTTGCGGTTTCTTGGCGACAACCCCGTCTTGCCGGATGATGACGCGGTGGGAACTTCCTCCCTTCAGGTGGATATCGTCAGAGGGTCTTACGATTCCGACACCATCGATGCCGGAGACCGCGCCCACACCATCGACGGCGGGGCGGGGGCGGACACGATCGTCGGCGGCGCGGGAACCCAAACCATCACCGGCGGCGTGGGAGCGGACATGATCTCGGGCGGGGGCGGCGACGACGTGATCCAAGGCGGAAAGGACAACGACACGCTTTATGGTGGAACCGACGCGAATGGCGCCACGGTCGGAACGGACAGGGACACCGCCGTCTATGTGGACAATTTCGATGGCTATCACATTTCGGCGGAGCGAATCACCGTTGGCGTGGAGGTAACCGCGCGGTTCACGGTGCTCGACATCCGGGGCGCGGGAGCGGACGACGAAGGAGAGGACACGGCGGTCGGCTTCGAGGTGTTCCGGTTCGGAGACGGCGATCGCGAAGTGGTGGCCCCCGGTGGGTCCACCGGGGCCGGAGATATAATCGTCGGAACGAACGCGGGGGAAATCATCGACGGAGGGGGAGGCGACGACGTGATCTTCGGCTTTGGAGGCGGGGACACGCTTAATGGCGGCGTGGGCGATGACAAATTGATGGTGGGTGGCGCGGGCGACTCCTTGGACGGAGGGGCGGACAGGGATATCGCCTTGTTCCACGACAGCCGGAGTGATTACACGATAACCGAAGTCCGGATGATCGGAGGCGGCTTCGGGTATGAGGTCAGTTACGCGGATGGGCGTGATAACGGCGGAACGGTTTCATTGACCAATATCGAGGTGTTGCGGTTTCTTGGCGACGACCCCTCCAATCCGGACGATGACATTGTGGGGACTTCCTCCCTTCGGGTGGAGGCCATCAGTGGATCTTCCGATCCCGACAACATTGTCTCCGGCGACAACGCCCACACGATCCACGGTGGAGCGGGGGCGGACACGATAACCGGCGGCGGAGGAGAGGACACGATCACGGGCGGGGTGGGCGACGACGATATTCAAGGAGGAGAGGGCAACGACAAGCTTTTCGGCGGAAGCGCCACGAGCGGCATCGCGATCGGAACGGACAACGACACGGTCGTCTATTCGGACGATTTCGAAGGCTACCATTTTTCCGCGTACTTGATCACCGAAGGTGGGGAGGAGGCCGCGCATTTCACCGTGCTCGACATCCGGGGCGCGGTCGCGGGCGACGAAGGAACGGACACGGTGTTCGGCTTCGAGGTGTTCCGGTTCGCCGACGGCGACCGAAGGCTGGTGCCCGTCGGAGGGGCCACCGGATCCAGCGAAATCGTCGTCGGAACGAATTCGGGGGAGAACATCGACGGAGGGGACGGGGACGATCTGATCTTCGGATTCGGTGGAGGGGACACGCTGATCGGTGGCGTGGGAAATGACTTGTTGACGGTTGGTGGCTTGGGCGACTCCTTGGACGGGGGCGTCGGAAGGGATTTCGCCGTGTTCCTCGGCGACCGGAATGATTACACGATCACGGAAGTCCGATTGGCCGGCGCGGGAATCGAGCATGAAGTAAGGTATGCCGATGGCCGCGGAAAGGGCGGAACCGTTGCATTGGCCAATATCGAGGTGCTGCGGTTTCTGGGCGACGACCCCGCCTTGCCGGACGATGACACGGTCGGCGCCTCCTCCCTTCGGGTGGACATCGTCAGAGGGTCATCCGATCCCGACGTCATCGTAGCCGGAGTCGGTGCGCGCGCGATTGAAGGTGGAGCGGGAGCGGACACGATAATCGGCGGCGCGGGAACTCAAACCATCACCGGCGGAGGGGGGGCGGACAATATCTCGGGTGGATCGGGCGACGACGTGATCCAAGGTGGAGAGGACGACGACACGCTGTATGGAGGAAGCGACGCGGATGGCGTCGCGATCGGAACGGACAACGACACCGTGGTTTATCTGGACGAATTCGTGGGATACCACATTTGGGCGGAATGGATAACCGTGGGCGGCGCGGAGACCGCGCGGTTCACCGTGCTCGACATCCGGGGCTCGGGCGCGGAGGACGAAGGCGAAGACACGGCGGTCGGCTTCGAGGAGTTCCGGTTCGGCGACGGCGACCGTCGGGTGGTGACCGCCGGAGGGACGACCGGGGCCGGCGATATCATTGTCGGAACCAAATCGTCGGAGACCATCGACGGGGAGGGCGGCGAAGATCTGATCTTTGGATTCGGCGGCGGGGACACCCTGAACGGCGGAGACGGTGAAGACATAATAATGGGGGGTGTCGGGGGCGACACTTTGGACGGAGGCGCCGACAGGGATATCGCCGTGTTCCTCGGCGACCGGAATGATTACACGATCACGGAAGTCCGATTGGGCCGCGGCGCCATCGAGCATCGGGTCGGGTACGCCGACGGCCGCAATAACGGCGGAACCGATACATTGACCAACATCGAGGTCTTTCGGTTTCTTGGCGACGACCCATCCTCCCCGGACGATGACACGGTTGGAACTTCCACCCTGTTGGCGGACGTCATCAGGGGTGGTCACAATTCCGAAATCATCGAAGCCGGGGACCGCACCCACACGATCGTCGGCGGGGCGGGCGCGGACACGATCACCGGCGGCGGGGGGACTCAAACAATCATCGGCGGAGGGGGAGCGGACACGATCGCGGGTGGAACCGGCGACGACAGGATTTACGGAAATTTGATGGACGACCACACCGCGGCCCGCAATGAAATCGACACCGCGGTGTTCGCCGGAGCGGCGGCGGGCTACAGCGTCACCGCCGTATTGGGGGGCTCCGCCCCGGAATTGAACGGGATCGTCACGTACACGGTCCAGGATATTGACGCGGCCCAAAACGGCGACGACGGAAGGGATATCGCGGTCGGCTTCGAGGCGTTCCAATTTGGAAGCGACAGACTCGCGGTCGTGAGGGCCGATAGGGCCACAGGGAACGGCGTGAGCGAAATCGTCATTGGTTCGCTGGGGGCGGACACGAACGCGACCGCGATTCACGGAGGAATGGGCGACGACCTCATCTTCGGTTTCGGCGGCGGAGACACGATCACCGGCGGAGAAGACGACGACACGATCATGGGAGGAGATGGGGACGACGTCATCGATGGGGGAACCGGAACGATGGACATCGCCGTTTTCCGGGGCGACAGGATGGATTACAAAATCACGGCGGTCCTGGGGGCGGACGGGAATCCAGCCCGGTACAAAGTGACGGACGAAATGGCGCGAAATCACGGCGATGATGGCGAGGACACATTGACCGGAGTCGAGGCGCTGCGGTTCATCGGAGGCTCCCCCGAGGTCCCGTCCGTCGTTTCGGTTGGAATCACCGTGGCGGATGCCATCATGGGGACTTCCGGAGCCGACACCATCACGGGCGTCGATGTGGCGCATGAGATCGCCGGCGGGGAGGAATCCGATGTCATCACCGGCGGGGGAGGAGACGACTTGATCGATGGCGGCGGTGGCTTGGACACGGCGGTGTACACGGGGTCATGGCAAGGCGGGCGTTATGAAATCCACCTTGGCCGTTGGAAAGGGACCGGGCCAGAACTGCTAACCGTGAGGGACACCAGAACCGGAAGCGCGGGCGAGGGCGAGGACACCCTGCGGAACATCGAAACGATCAGGTTCAGCAACAAGAATTTCTCGGTGTTCAACCGGGTGGAGGATTATTCAACCGCCGCAAGTCATGATATCGTGATCGGCGATGAAGGCAAGCCCAACTCGATCAGCGGAGGCGGTGGGGACGACATCCTCTTCGGCCGCCGCCACAATGATTACCTATACGGCGGGGAGGGCGATGACACGTTGTTCGGCGGTGGCGGGGACAACGTGTTCTACGGCAACATCAACACCGAAATCGGATCGGGGTTCGATATCGTGGACTACGGGAGGGACAGGACATTATCGGACACGATTTCCACGTCACGCATCTCCTTCGGCGGGGGGACGGAAACCAGGGTTTCGATCCGGAACGATGCAACCCGCGACTGGCTTGTCGACATTGACCAAATCCGGTTCGGGAACGAGCGGATCGATGTGTCGGATCTTCCGTATGTGGCGGATGGCGCGGATACCGGCCGATCGGTTGTCGGCAACGACTTGCTCGATCCGATTTCCTTGAGGGATTTGTTCGGCGGTGATGGTGAATTCAGCTACGAAGCGAGTGTCGATGGCGGAGTCACATACTTCGACGGCGGGCGGATAGACGATTCGGGTTTGATGTTCCTTTCCTCCTCGACGGAAATCGGAGGTTTTCCGACGATCGCGGTGGAGTTGGTGATCAGGGCGACCCACGACAACACAAAGGTGAACGGATTGCCGGGAGTGCAGGCGACGCATAATTACTCCATAACGAAGGTCAACGCCGCGCCCGAGCTGGTCCATTCATTGCGGAACATATTCATCGAGTCGGGAATCACGATCGAAAACCTGGACATATCCGACTCTTTCGGAGACGATGAGAACGACGACTTGCATTTCGCCGTTGTCGGGGCGCCCGGTTTGCCCTTCGGTCTGTCGATCAGCGAAGAGGGGCGAATCTCCGGAAGGATGACGGGAACGAAAGGCGTTGAAGACATCACCATCCGCGCCACGCAGAGACCTCCCGCTCCCTCCGCCCATGTCGACGCGGACTTCGATGTCGAGGTGATCAAAGCGGGTGCGGAAATATACGGCACGGACGGGGATGACTTGATGGTGAATCGAGTTTCCACCAGCTCCACCAATCGCAATGGCGACGACTTGATCCACGGCGGTGACGGAAACCGGGACACGGTGGTGTATCTGGGCACGCGGGACGATTACAGAATCACCCGGAGTGGCGACGCGTGGATTTTGGAGGACAAAACCGACGACACGAACGCCGGACAAATCGATGAAGGGCGGGACACCTTGATCGACGTGGAATATTTGCGGTTCGGCGGCTTCGGCGGCACCGATCAGTCGCTGGGCACCGAAATCGTCGCCGATTTCCGCTCCAACGCGGTGCTTAGGGAACCGGCGGCGATGGGGGGAAGTACATCCTCCGGTTTGAAACTCAACCCCGGGGGCGAGTGGGCGAACCCCGGTCTCGGCGCCGCGAATTGGTTCTCGAGCGATGCACCCATTGAGTACTCCATGCGGGTCCACGGGGGCGGAAACGACCTTGAGATTGACGGAAGCACGGGGGTGATCAGGGGGATGTCTGCGCCGGCATTGTTCAGAGGCAGGCCCGAGACCTTCACATTGAAGGTTACGGCGTCCAACGTCGATGACGCGACTTGGGACGATCTGGTTCATACGCATACGTTGCACGTGGAGAATGTCAATCTACCCGTGGTGTTGAGAAAGGCGGCGGACACCGACGAGCAGTCGTTGACCGCGCGGACAAACCTGGTGTTCGCTGCTGACAGCGTGGTGAAATTCGATTTCGACAATTGGTTCACCGATCCGAACCTGGGCGATATTTCGACTTATTCCTCCACCGGCTTTGATCAAATCAATCTTGGAAGCGTCGACTCCCAAGGTGTCCTTGGTGGCACCGCGGCTTCAGTCGGGAGGGGGTTCGCTTCCTTGACCGTGGTGGATGGAGGCAGCTCCGAGGTGACTCTGACCCGCCAACTCACATTCGATGTCGTTGACTCTTCTTCCGCCCTCGTGGGCGGCGCGGCGGACGATTTGATTTTCAACAGGCCCGGAAACAAGACAATCGATGGCGGCGCGGGAACGGACACGGTTTCGTTCGCCGGGGACATCGAGGACTACACATTCTCTCTGCCCGGGAATGATATCGTCGTCACGGACGCGGCGGATGACGTCGATGAAGGCGCCACCACCCTTCGAAACATTGAATTGATCGTATTCGGAGATGGAACGGAAATCTTGATGAATCCTATTCTTGGGAGGAGGAAGGGAGATTTCACCGATTTCTCCACTGGTATCAAAATTGTACCTGACAACTATGATGATCATCTATTCAATCGAATTAATGATCCGGATTCCAACAACTATACCGTTGTATTCGCGGGGGCGACTACTCCGGAACACATAAATGCTTGGTCCGCCAGGAACTCCAATGATATATTTCAAATACTGAATGTCTCGGATTCACTCCCGATAACTTTTGACGATGGTGATAAAACCGCTGGAATCTACATATCAAATTTCCATACGTCTTACGACCGTATCGCGTTGGCCGATATTCCCGGACTTCAGAACCTTTCGGTTTCCGTGGCGCCGGAAAATCGCAGACAAGCGGATGATTTTTTCGTAACCAGCGGCAATTCTGATTTCAAGTTGGATTTGGACACTGTTAGGGGTGATAATTCCGAATATCAAATTTTGAGTCGAATTTATTATATCGGAAGCGGTGAAACCGCCGCGGAGAGGCAGGGAGAGGTGAGGGAAAGGCAAAATTCACGCGACTTCGACTTTGATCCGGGGGAGGAATTGTTCGGGGGCGACCCGTCCGTCGACTTCGGCCAAGACAGGGTCGGCGATTTCGCCTCCACGCAGTTCGATCGTGATCAGGAGTTGGAGGACGGGATTTTCGGACATCAAGTCGCCGATGACTATTTTTCGTCGATGCTCTGATTCGCGTTCGCCAAAATCCCGGAATCGTTCAACCCGCGGCACGCCGGTTCCCCGTGGGGATGCTGGAAGCCTTTGGATGATATCCAGAGTCCCTAGAGTTCGGGAGGGTGGGTCCGTGTCGGCAATTTTTTCGCGGGCGGCGTGTTCCGACTGCGCCCAGAGCGGATTTCCCCGTCGATGATCGTCATCCCTACGCCCGGCAGATTGCCGAGTTCCACCGATTCCAGAATGTCCTTTCCCGGCGCGTGCTGGGCTTGATCCATGAGCGTGAAGTCCGCCGCGTATCCTATTTCGAGCAGCCCGACGTCCAACCCGCGCCGCCGGGCCGTGTTGCCTGTCGCGAAACAAAAGGCCGTCGCGGCGTCGACGTTCCCGAGGCTCGACAGCATGGCGACCATGCGCAGAATGCCCAAGGGTTGAACGCCGGATCCCGCGGGGCCGTCGGTGCCGAGAATCACTTGATCCAATTTCCCGAGTTCCCTCGCCGAGTTGAGGGTCAGGAGGGCCGCCCGTTCGTTTCCGTTGTGGACGATCTCCAAGGCTTGAGCGCATTTCTCGCACAGGCAGACGATCTGATCGTCGGGCAACGCCGTGTGCCCCCCGTTTATGTGGCCGACGACATCCGTGCCGGTTTCGAGAACCATGTCGGCGTCGATCAAGCCCGACCCGGGAATGGACGGTCCGCCCGTGTGGATCGTTGATTGGATGCCGTGCTTGCGCGCCCAATCGACCATCCGCTTGGCGGTCGCTCCGTCCTTGACGCCGCCGAGACCGACCTCGCCCAAGTACTTGACGCCGGAGGCCGCCAATTCCTCGAAATCGCTTTCCTCCATTCCGTGCTCGATCACCGGAGCGCCGGCGTGGACCTTCACGCCCGATGGCCGGAAATTTTCGTACCAGCGCTGGGCCGCGATCGCCATGGCCTTCAGTCCAATCAGATCCCTTGGGCGCCCCGGCATGTGAACCTCTCCCGCGGAGATCATGGTGGTCACGCCTCCGTTCAGGGTCGAGTCGATCCAGTGGAGTTGCTGCTGCCGCGGGGTGTAATCCCCGACAACTGGGTGCACATGGCTGTCGATCAGGCCGGGTGACAATGTCACCCCGTTGGCGTCGACAACGGTCGCCGCACCTTCGACGTCGAGATCCTTCTCGTGGCCGAACGCTTCGATTCGGCCGCCGATGGCCACGACGCAATCTCCGTCCTCGATGGGTTTTTCAATTTTGCCCGTCAAGAGCAGACCGATGTTGCGGATCACGAGTTTTTCGTTCTGAACTGGCATCGCATTCTCCATGGTGGCCACATTCTAATCATTGCGGGCGGAGGCGCAAGCGACATGTACGGGAATCGTCCGGCTTGGGAAGGCGGGCGAGCCGGGAAGTGGCAAACCTTCCTTCCTCGGCGGGGGACGGTGTCCGAAAGGTTCCGCGCTCCAGTCCATTTCCGACCCGTGGGGAGGCGCGCGCGGCCTTCGACGACAATGACGGTCAATCGTCCTCGACCGGGAAACGGGGCGTCCCCGACCGTGCGTCGCTCCCGTCCGCCACCGCCCCGATGGGGGAACGCCCGCCCTTGGACGGGAAACGGTCACTTCACGGTCCCCGTGTGGATATCGGAGTCCCAACGGTTCCGCGCCGCTTCCTGCATGTTCCGGCCTGCGGAATCCCGGACGTCCGGAATGTCGACGATGGACGGAAGCCGTAACCGCGCGCATGTCCGCTCAAATTCCCAAATACCCGCGCATCTTGTCTGGATTCGCGCGGAGCTCCGCGGCGGAAAGGGTCTCGGCGTTCCGGCCATGCTCGATGAACACCGCGTGGTCGGCGAGCGACAGGATCGCGTCCACGCGCTGCTCGACGAGGATCA
>JANQKA010000162.1 GCA_028281405.1 Hasllibacter sp.
GTTCGACACTCCGCGGGACCGCCTGATCTGGGACGTCTCCCATCAATGCTATCCCCACAAGATCCTGACCGGGAGGCGGGACCGCATCCGCACCCTCAGGCAAAAGGACGGCCTTTCGGGTTTCACCAAGAGGACCGAGAGCGTCTACGACCCTTTCGGAGCGGCGCATTCGTCGACCTCGATTTCGGCCGCGCTGGGATTCGCGATGGCGCGCGAATTGGGGGCCGCTCCCGATCCGGCGCTGGGAGACGCGATCGCGGTCATCGGCGACGGGGCGATGAGCGCCGGAATGGCCTACGAGGCGCTCAACAACGCTGGGCATCTGGGCAGGCGGTTGATCGTGGTGCTCAACGACAACGACATGTCCATCGCGCCGCCCGTGGGGGCGATGTCGTCCTATCTGTCGCGGCTCTACGCCGGCATGCCGTTCCAAGAGCTGAAGGCGGCCGCGAAGAACGCCGTCAGCCTCCTGCCCGGCCCTTTCCAGGAAGGCGCCAAGCGCGCAAAGGAGATGCTTAAGGGCATGACCGTTGGCGGCACGCTGTTCGAGGAATTGGGCTTCAGCTACCTCGGCCCCATCGATGGGCACGACATGCTCCAGCTTCTGCCCGTCCTGCGCACGGTGAAGGCGCGGGCCGACGGTCCCGTGCTGATCCACGCCATCACCAAAAAGGGAAAGGGCTACGCTCCGGCCGAAAGCGCGCGCGACAAGGGGCACGGCGTGTCAAAATTCGACGTTGTGACGGGGCGGCAGAGCAAGGCAGCGTCGAACGCGCCGAGTTACACGAGGGTGTTTTCCGACGCGTTGATCGACGCGGCGTCGCGTGACGACCGGATCGTCGCCGTCACCGCCGCGATGCCGGACGGAACAGGTCTGGATCGATTCGGCGGGGTCCACCCATCAAGGATGTTCGACGTCGGCATCGCCGAGCAGCACGCGGTCACATTCTCCGCCGGCTTGGCCGCCGGCGGAATGAGACCGTTCTGCGCGATTTATTCGACCTTTCTGCAGCGCGGTTACGATCAGGTGGTGCACGACGTGGCGCTGCAGGGCCTGCCCGTGCGCTTTCCGATCGACCGGGCCGGCCTGGTGGGGGCGGACGGCGCGACCCACGCCGGGGCCTTCGATATAGCCTATCTCTCCAATCTGCCGGGATTCACGGTCATGGCGGCGGCTGACGAGGCGGAGCTCGTCCACATGGTCGCCACCGCCGCCGCGCACGACGGGGGGCCGATCGCTTTCCGCTATCCCCGCGGGGAAGGTGTCGGCATTGATCTTCCGGAGCGCGGCGAACCGATTCCGATCGGCCGCGGCCGGGTCGTGCGCGAGGGGAGCCGGATCGCGTTCCTGACTTTGGGAACGCGCCTCGGCCCGGCCGTCGAGGCCGCAGAGGCGTTGGACCGCCGCGGCGTCGACGCCACGGTGGCCGACGCGCGCTTCGCCAAGCCGCTGGACCGCGATC
Source organism: Hasllibacter sp. (assembly GCA_028281405.1). Taxonomy (GTDB): domain Bacteria; phylum Pseudomonadota; class Alphaproteobacteria; order Rhodobacterales; family Rhodobacteraceae; genus JANQKA01. Next base: position 1,464 of record JANQKA010000162.1, read on the forward strand.
TCGTTCTCGATCTTGCCCGCGGCCACGAAATCCTGATCACCGTCGAGGAAGGGGCCGTTGGCGGATTCGGCAGCCATGTGGCGCAGCTATTGCTGAACGAAGGCGCGCTCGACTCCGGGTTGAAGTTCCGCTCCATGACCCTGCCGGATCGGTTCATCGACCAAGCCGGCCCGGCGGACATGTATGAGGCCGCGGGACTTACCGCCCGTGGCATCGAGGGCGGGGCACTCGAATTGCTCGGATATTCCGACCGCTGATTCCGTGGCGGGGAGCGGATCCCCCGGATGTCATTCGATTTCCGCGCCGGACCTCTCCGCGTTCAAAAGCGAGAGGAGGCCGGAACGATAATCGGGGTGGGCGAGTTCGACGCCGAGTTCGTTCTTGATCAGATCGTTCCGGACCCGCTTTGATTCCGCGTAGAAACTGCGCGCCATCGGCGAAAGATCCGCGTCCTCGTAAGAGATCTCCGGCGGCGGAGGCATTCCGAGAAGTCGCGCGGCCTCGGAAATCACGTCCTGCGGCGGAGCGGGCTCGTCGTCGCATATATTGTAGACCGCGCTTGGACGCGGACGCTTCAGCGAAGCCTCCAGGACGGTCGCGATATCGTCCACGTGGATGCGCGAAAAAACCTGGCCCGGCTTAATCAGGCGGCGCGCCGTTCCGGCCCGGACCTTGGAAAAGGGACCGCGGCCCGGTCCGTAAATCCCCGCGAGCCGGAAAATGTGCAGCGGCAAGCGGTGTCGCCGGTGGAGTTCCATCCAAGCGCGTTCGGCGGCGACACGCAGCCTCCCCCTGCGGGTGGAGGGCGTCAATGGCGTCGTCTCGTCGACCCAACCTCCGCCGTGATCGCCATAGACGCCCGTCGTGGAAAGGTACCCCACCCAGAACGCCTTCAGAGGCGACCGGAGCGCGTCGCCGAGCGCCGCGAGCGTCGGGTCGCCCGCGTCGTCCGGCCCGGCGGAAACGAGGATCGCGTCCGCTTCCCGCGCCGCTTCCTCCAAATCCATCGAAGGAAAGAGGATCGGGGTCGCTCCCTGGGCGGAAACCCCGTCAAGCCCCCGCTCCGTGCGGGAGGTGCCGGCGAC
>JANQKA010000230.1 GCA_028281405.1 Hasllibacter sp.
TTCGGCCTGCATGCATCTGCATTTCATCGCCAAGAACGTCGAGCGCATGGGCGATCACGTGACCAACATAGCGGAACAGGTGATCTACATGGTCACGGGCGAGATGCCCGACGATGATCGTCCGAAAGGGGACACCACGAGCACCATGGTTCCCGAGGCGGAAGGATGAGGGGCGGGGCGGGCGCCGCCGGCGCTCTTAAAAGCGCTGGTCCGACTACGGGATTGATCCTCCCGCGAACCCTCGGGGGCGGAAGTCACACTGCGACGGTCACCGAATGCTGCTGAAGCGTGAGGCGGAGGAGCTTCCGGCCCGCCGAATAAGGAGGCGAATGGTGAGCTCGCATCTCTTGGGAGGCTTTCCCAAGTACGTTTGGGCGGTCGACGATTTTGGGGAGGTGTTCGAAGCGAAATTGGGCGAAGATGGGCGAAGCTACCATGGCTATCCCATCGGGGACGAAGACCGGGATCTACGCTGGCTCATCCAAAAGGAATGGAGGACGCGCCAATGACCGATTTCCGCATCGCCCTTTCTCCCGAACACCTTGCGGAGGGGTCCGCCGAGGAACGGGCGGCGTTCGGCCATCTCGTGGTCAAGGCTGGGAATCTGCTTTTGTCCGAGGGCTTCGACAATCTGGTCGACATCCGCCGCGATGGCCCGCTCGTGTCCGGCTATCATCTCGCGGAATGGCTCCTTTGGCATTGGTGGCGGCTGCGTTGCGAACCTTCCCCGTCCGGTGTTGTTCATTACCACGGTTGGGGGGGATCGCACCGCATGGCGGAGATTGGAGAGGGCTACGTGTGGCCGGCCATCACGATCGCGTCGGACGGCTTCCGGACATTGATCCGGTCGGATCCTTCCAAGGACGGCGGTGTGTCATCCTTCAGATACTATGGCTCTCCACATGCGACCGTGCTGCCGTGGTCCACGGTTGAGAGGGGAATCGACGAATTCGTCGAAAACATCATGGCGCACACCGCCGCCAAAGGGCTTCGGTGTACGAATCTCGACCTAATCCGGTCGGACCTCGTGGCTGAACGGGGAGACCCCGGGAGAACCATGTTCAGGCGGCTCGAGGCGCTACTCGGCATGGACCCCGACGACCTGCCCGAAGAATTCATATCAAGCCGTCTCGCAGACGCCGGCCAACTCGGCGGGGAGGCCGTTGAAGAGCTCGCCGCAGCAACCGCCGGTGCGGAAAGCCGTTCCATGCTCACGGCGGAGGATGTCGGACGGATCGCCCTGGAACACGGAGAGGAGATGCGGGTGGGGGACACGCCCTTGTCAGGAGATAACCAGGCCCCCTCGGAGGAAGTTTCCGCGGTCGAAATCGGCTTTTCCGCGGCGCGGCGTGTCCGTGGGTCGCTCTCGCGACCGGACGGCGGTGTGGACAACCGGTCTCTGGCCGAACTCGCGGGGGTGTCGGTGTCGGTCTACGAGTCGCCGCCGCGAAGGCCGCCGATTTCGTTCACATTGCGAGTTAACGGGAGCCGCGATCTGGCGGTTTTGCGGGGAGCGAGCGTGGAGAATCGACGATTCGATTTGGCTCGGCTGGTGGGAGACAGGATGATCTGGGGAGAGTCGCCGTTGCGGGTCTCCACGGATGCCAACACGTACCGTCAAAAGGCGCAGCGCGCGTTCGCGGTCGAGCTGTTGGCTCCGGCCGCATCGGTTTCCGCCAGGGCCGAAAGCGACAGTTCGCATGAACGGTTGGAGGAGATGGCGAGGGATTTCGGTGTCTCTCCGATTCTCATTGACGAAGTGCTCAGAAGCGGTCGCGGGGCGGTTCGCGGCGATTCCGACTTGGCCGATGCCGCTTGAGTGTCGTCGGTCCTGATTTAGGCCAAAAAACATTGTCCATTTACGAATGCGACTAAATTAGGGGGCATGTCAATCCCCGCGCGGGGTGGGCCAATCACCGGGAATCGGACAGCCATCA
>JANQKA010000244.1 GCA_028281405.1 Hasllibacter sp.
CCGGTGGAAACACGGTGATGACGTCGGGCGACTTCTCGTTGATCATCCAAGGCACCGGCCATGCATTGGCCGAACACACGCATTACTACTTCATCGGCACTCCCGCTCCCGCGCCAAGCGCGCCCACGGCGGTTCGTGGACGCGAACGGGATGAAATCGCGGCTCAAGTCGTTGATGGACCGGAAGCGAACGCTTCCGGGAATCCAATCAATGGGGACGGGCCCGCCATCGCCGATTTCGCCGTGGACGGGAGCGACGCCGGAGACTCCGGCGAAACCCCACCCGATGAATGGGAAATGGCGCCCATCACCGCCGTGGAACTGAGCCAACACGACACGGATGGCGCGAACGCCGCTTCCGCCGACGGCGGCGATTACGTGTTCTCTTCGATGTTCTGACGCGCGCTGGTTTTCCCGCGTCGGTCGGCGGCTTCCGCCGCGCGTTCCCCGCGGGACCGTCCGCCGCTCATGCTTCGATCGGACCCGACCCGCGTCTCCGTCGCCATCGTTCGGCTAGCGCGAACCGGGTCCGATTGGCCCGTCGTCCACCGGCGGAAAGTGGAAGTGGAACCCGCGCGGCTAGGGATGTCTCACGTTCCGTCCGGGTTCGGCGCGCGGTGGGCGCGTCCACGCCGCCGCGCCTGTTGACCTCACGCGGATTCGGACGTTCGTTCATATCCGCCGGCCGCGGCCCTACTTTCCGGAACGTTGGGCGGATGACGGCCCGGGAGCCGCTCCGTCACCGTCCAAGAAGTCTTTCCAGACGGCGCTTGCGCGAGGGAGTTGATAGACGTCCCAACCTCTCGGCCTCGATTTGGCGGACGCGCTCCTTGGTCAATCCCAGACGTTCGCCCACATCCGCCAACGTCATTTTAAGTCAATCCACAGCCACCGCCACCGATGAATCAAAATCTCAGTAGTTGTATACCGCGTAATTTCAAGAATTAGTTCTCCTTTTCACCCTGAGCATATCGCAGTTGGCAAGATTTCAGAATTCCCGCGAATTTGGTGACCAATGAAAAATCCTAGCTTCATCGGAAAATCTTCATGCTCTCAAAATGCAATTCGCCGACAACATCCACTATTTCAATCGTGGTGCGGGTAATGGGAGGCACAATACCACGGCTTCCTCGCAAACTTGCGGCGATGCTCTAAAATTCGCGATTATCCCGTGAAGCAACAGAGAAACCTGCAAGGGCCGCTCCGTGATATTTCACGCGAATCTGTGGCACTGGATAATTCTACAAGCCCAGAATTTTCACGCGCCGGCACGATGGTCGTAAACCAAACTCCGGTGGTTAATTCCATCCAACGATCACTGCGCCACCTCCAATTTCCTTTGATTTTCCGCCTCATTCAAGAACTCCTCGTGCATACGCCTCGCTCCCAACAAGAACGCTGGCCATGTCATATGTATTAATTTCCCCTCTTCCCTAAATGCCAAGAATGCTTTACGCTGCGAACCGCTCAAATCGATTCCATCGGATACAAGCGTCACGGTGTATGTCGTGAACATCTTTCTGAATTCTTCATTTCCGTCCTTTTGAAAAAACTTCTCCATCTGGTCGATATACAGCTGAATGCGGTCCCATTCATCGTTCTTCAGTTCTTGCTTCGGACGCTTTATTTCAATGATTTGAATCCCGGAACTGTCCGCAGACAAGACGAAATCCGGCCGCGCTTTTTCCGCGCTCTCGTCGAAGGGAGTGAGATCTATACTTTCCCCGGTCTGCTCCGCGAAGTGCTTTTCGAACTCCTTGCGGAGTGTCGAAAGTTGTTGGTTTTTTGTGATTGGAGACCAGAGCGGATTGATCAGCCAAGGCGCCTCTTCTATCAATTCCTGAAGTTCCCGCTCGCGAGTCCCTCGATCATCCTTCATCTCGGTCACTCGCTCGATGACATTGACACGCTTTTCGGCGATCATTCCATATGACGACAGCTCGGCGACCCTCGCGGTTCTCAGTATGCCCGTCATGGCCGCCATCGCGGTTTTCTCTTCGCCCGCCGCTTTCGTCAACGCGTCGTCCAAAGTCACATATGGGGCAAGGGTTATACTATAAAGAACGACCGAATCCACGTACGCCTTTTCCCGCGCCTCTGCGGGACGCAGGCGTTCCCCCAACAGTCGGGCCAACTGGATTGTCTTTTCCCTTATCGGCTTCCAACGTTCACCTGGATAGGAACGCTCAATTCGATTCAACACGTCGCCCGTTCGGCAAAAGTCTTCCCAAACCTTCTTCCTTTCTGGACCGCGCGACCGTTCGCCCACAAGAGCCACGATCCCCTGGCCCCACAGCTCAAATTCACGACCCAATTCCTCGGACCACAGAATATCGCGCCGATCGGTTTGAATGAGATCCTCATCGTCGTCGATCCAGTCGGCGTGCAATTCGCCGACCAAGTAGCTGCGCACGCTGTGCTCTCCCGCGAAACCCGATCCCCTGTTGAACACGGCGGTTTGGGCCGCAATCCTGCCCCGGCAATATATGCGGATGCCCGCCATCAGGTCATCGCGGTATGAATCTTTCGCGTAGGCCACCCAGCCGCACACAGGGTAAAATTTTCCGTCGCCCGACAAAAAGCCGGCCGCTGCACCGGGAACATCATTCCCGGCTTCGTCCTTCGCACGGAATTCACCTTGCCGGGAGGCGTCTACGGCCTCGGTCGTCGGGCCGACCAGATCAATCTTTGTGTTGGGCATGGTCGCGACACTGAAATCGCCCACGACCATCTCCCGATCCGGCATGTTCGGCAACAAGTCCGTATTGACCAGATTTATCCGCCAGTTCGCAGAAGGCACGCCGAAGCGCTGTCCGAGCTGCCGGGAAAGCGACTTGATATCGGGAACCAGACGCTTGCCAAAGTCCCGCATCGTGACCACCGTCCCGGGTTCGGGACGAACGGTTTCGTCAAGCGGCCCCACCTCGGGCATGTAGTTGCTATCGTCGTCCGTGAGAATCTCGCTTCGACGCATGATGAAATGTGAGGTCTTGAATCCGCGCGCCGGAATTCCCTTCGCGTCAACCCCATCGACTTCGTCGCCGCCTGAGGAGACAACCTCCAATGTTTCGCAAATTCCAAAGGGTGCAAGCTTGCCCAGGCCCTTGCGTCCCATCACCTTGCGCCCGTACTTCCGTGTCTGGTCGCCGCGCGCGGGGTCTTTGCGACGCTCGCCTCCAACCTTGAGGAAAAAATCGTTGACCACATCGGGAACCATCCCGTGCCCCGTGTCGCTGACGGTGATGGAATATCCGCTGTCGGAAACAACTCCCCGAGACAGCGTCGCCAAGTTCACCCCCATGGGAGCCTCGACCGTCACCTCGTCGGCATCGGCGTCGTACCCGTTCGCGACGAGTTCGGCGATCACCGCGGAGACCTTGTCGAAGAGCTTCACGCCGAATTTGTCGACGGTCATCCGTGAAATCGTCATGTGATATTTTCCACGGGAACCGGTTGTCGCCGCGTCGACGGACTCGTAATCGTCCTTCATTCTCGCCTCCTTTTCGACGATCGACGACCCCGCCTCCCGTCATTTCAAACCCGCGGCGGCGGCTCGGTTGAACCCCTCCGATTTCACCGCGACGACGATCCGGCGAACGGGCCCGCTCGGTGATGCACACATCCAGCATGACGTCACGCCGGAAACTTTTCAAGGCCCTTTCGGCCATGCTCCGCCACTCCGCGGGTCGGTTGGTCAAGCACGACTCGAGAATGACCAAAACCCAAATCGATGTCACGGCAATTCTTTTCAATGTTCTTCCGAAAGCAAGGCGGCGCAGCCGGGATTCCGGGCTACGTCGCTCCGCGACCGACCGTGGGGACGTGAGATATCTTGGTGATCGAACGCGGCGCGGCTTTCGCCGACCCGCCCCGCGTGGCCGTAGCCGGGAAGCCCAGTGCGGCGTCAAGCCCATTTGGCCAGCGGCGGAAGGCTCATGAGCACGGCGTCGGGGTCGTGCCCCGTCTCCAATCCGAACTTGGTTCCCCGGTCGTACACGAGATTGTATTCGGCGTAGAGACCACGGTGGACAAGTTGCGCGTCCCTGTCGGCCTCGTCCCAAGGCTCCGGATGACGGCGCTCCACGATCGGCGCGAAGGCGGGCAGCAGGGCAGCGCCGACATCGCGGGTGAAGGCGAAGTCCGCCTCCCAGTCCCCGGTGTTCAGGTCGTCGTAGAATATTCCGCCGACCCCGCGGGCCCGGCCTCGGTGAGGAATGTGGAAATACCGGTCGGCCCACTCCTTGAACCGCGGATGGATATCGGGACCGTGGGCGTCGCACGCCTCCTTCAGCACCTTGTGAAAATGCTCCGTGTCCTCGTCGCGCGGCAGTGCGGGATTGAGGTCGGCCCCGCCACCGAACCACCAACCATGGGGCGTCCAGAACATGCGGGTGTTGAGGTGCACGGCCGGCGCGTGCGGATTGACCATGTGCGCGACGAGGCTGATGCCCGAAGCCCAGAACCGGGGATCTTCGGACATTCCCGGAATTTCCTTGCGGGCCGCCATCGCCGCGCGCGCGCGCTCTCCGAGTTCCCCGTGGACGGTGGAGACGTTCACTCCCACCTTCTCGAACACGCGGCCGCCGCGCATGACGCTCATCAAGCCGCCGCCCGCGTCGCCGCCCCCCGGCGCGCTTCGGCGGGTCTCGCGCCTTTCGAACCGGCCCGGAGCCCCGGAACCGCCGAGTTTCTCCTCCAATTCCTCAATAGCCGCCACGACCCGGTCGCGCAGTTCCGAGAACCAGGTGGAAGCCCGCGCCTTCTCTTCGTCCATCTCGACGGCGGACATGGTCGCTTCGATCGGCATCCTGCATGTCTCCGATTTCACTTCGAGGATCGGTTTCGGAAGCGGAAACTCACCCCTTCGCCTCCGATCTTTCCCCTCGGAGCCTCCGACGACCTCGCCCCGTCGACTCCCCGCGGTCGTGACGCCGAAGCGAATCACCGGTGTGGGAGCGGCCCGACGCCAATCTCGACCACTCCGCGGTGGAGGACAGAACGCGCGCGACGCCCGAACGCCGTCTCGCCACTCGCTCAAGGATTATCCGATATCCCGCACCGGCAAGGAACAATACGGCCCCGCTCCCGCCACGATCCGCTGAAGCCCGAGTCGAAAGTCAGGAACCGACGCGGCCCCGGATCGGCCGCGCTTCCGCTTGGCGACGTTCCGCGGGCCGTCGCCGTCCAGCGAGTGGCCGATCAAGACGCTCGGCGGACGCGCACCATCCGCCCGGGCGAATCGGCCCGCGGCCGATCATAACCGCGATTGGTCAGGCGGAAGCGGCCGCGGCGGCGGAGGCGAGGGCCTTTTCGACCGAGCGCTTGATCTTCAGCGCCCGGTCGGACAGTTCCGCGTCCTTCGCCTTCATCAGGTAGGCGTCGAGGCCGCCGCGGTGGTCCACAGAGCGCAGCGCGCTCGCGCTTATGCGCAGGGAAAAAGTCTTTTCCAGCGCTTCGGACATCAGCGTGGCGTCCTGCAGGTTCGGCAGGAAACGGCGCTTGGTTTTGTTGTTGGCGTGGCTGACGTTGTTGCCAACCATCGGCCCCTTTCCGGTCAATTCGCAGCGGCGCGACATCGTTCTCTCCGTCTTTCGTTCGGTGGTCCGGGCCCGCCCCTCTCCGGGACCGCGCGAAGCCCGACATTGGGCGGCGCCACCGCGGCCCGCCCGTGAATCCGTGTGCGGCTCATATCCGGCGCCCCGGAGGGCGTCAACCCCCCTGACACGCGAACTCCGACGCGGTAGGGTGCGGGCGAAACGGCGGACGGCCACGTGCATGAAGGAAACCGATCTCTACGGGCCGGTGAAGGCGTTCCTTGAATCCAGCGGATACGTCGTGAAGGGCGAAATCGGCCCCGCCGACGTGATGGCCCGGCGCGGGGACGAGCCGCCGCTGATCGTGGAATTGAAAACCCGGTTTTCGCTCGCGCTGTTCCATCAAGCCATCGATCGGCTGCGCCTCACCGACGCGGTCTACGTGGCGGTTCCACGCGCGCCGGGCCGGGCGTTCGCCAAGTCCCTGAAGGCCAATGTCGGACTCGCCCGGAGGCTGGGACTCGGTTTGATCACCGTCCGGCCGAAGGACGGCCTCGTGGAGGTCCACGCCGACCCGGGGCCCTACGCGCCGCGGGCCAACACGCGGTTGCGGAAAAATCTTCTGAGGGAATTCCAAGCCCGGACGGGGGATCCGACCCTGGGCGGCACCCGCGGGCGGGTGATGACCGCCTATCGACAGGACGCCCTTGCCTGCCTCGACCACCTCTGCAGGAACGGGCCGTCGAAGGGCGCCGTGGTCGCGGCGGCGGTCGGTGTTCCCCGGGCGACCCGCCTCATGGCCGACAATCATTACGGCTGGTTCGAAAGGATCGAACGTGGCGTCTACGGCGCGACGGAATCCGCACGCACGGCGTGGTCGGACGTCGGCGCGGGCCGCGGTTCCGCATGATCCCTCCACAATGCTCCGGAGGGGCACCCCGGCCGCCTCCAACTGAATTTCTCCTCGAAGTTACCGGGCCACCCTCGGCGCATGCGCCGAGGGCGGCAATCATCACTTCGGGTTCAAAGGGGTCGAATGCGTCCCCCGCGTCACCAATGAAGCCGACCAATCCGCGCGGGCGAACCCCGGTGCGGAAGCGCGCCCGATCGACCCGCGCTCCGGATCAGTCGCGCAATTCCGCGAGAATCTCCGCCGCCGCGGCCGCGGGTTCCCTTTCGCCCGCCGCCACGCCGCGGCCCAGTTTGTCCATCGCCGCGAGCATCTCCGGACTTTCGGTCAAACGCGCCAGAAGTCCCGACCGCACCTCCTCCTCGAACCAGTGGCGGCGCTGCTCCATGCGGCGCGCGGCCCAATGCCCCTCGCTCCTCCGCCAGTCGGCGAGGGTGGTCATCGCCTCCCAAGCCGCGGCGAGGCCCTCCTCGGTCACCGCCGAAACGCGGAGAGCCTTCGGATACCCGTCCGGATCCTCCCGCCGCTTCCGCAGGAGCCGCAGCGCCCCGGCGTAGTCGGCCTGGGTGCGCGCGGCGGCCGGCCCGAGATCCCCGTCCGCCTTGTTCACCAAAACGAGGTCGGCGATTTCCATTATGCCGCGCTTGACGCCCTGC
>JANQKA010000254.1 GCA_028281405.1 Hasllibacter sp.
GGGCGGAGCGAACGTCGATTTGGACTCCGTCGGGCTGATGCTCGTCGGATCGTTGTTATCGGGATCCTTCACCGGGAGCGGGGATGTGATGGTCTCCGTTATGGCCACCGATGGGAACGGGACGGCGACCCATGATTTCACGATAACGGGGGTGGCCAACCGGCCTCCCGCCGCGACCGCGATGGCGACCTCCATGGTCGATCCCGCCGCGGATCTGCCCATCGATTTGAGCGGCTGGTTCGTGGACCCCGAAGGGGAGGATCTGACGTATATGGTGACGGCGCGGTCGGGCGGGGCAGATATCGGGTTGGATTCCGTCGGCCTGTCGTTCGCGGGCGCGGAGATTTCGGGCACATTCACGGGGACGCGTAATGTGGTGGTCACCGTCACGGTCTCCGATGAAGGCGGGGGAATGCTGACGCATCCCTTCACGATCGCGGGACTGGGCAACGGCGCCCCCGAGACGACCGACTCGGCGATGACCAGCGTCGATTCCGGCACGGATCTGCCCATCGATTTGAACGATTGGTTCGAGGATCCCGACGGGGGCGCCCTGATGTTCTCCGTGACCGCGAGCGCGGGCGGAAGGAGCGTCGATCCGGACTCCATCGGGCTGATGCTCGACGGATCCATGATTTCTGGCGCATTCACCGGAAAAGTGGATGTGACGTTCACGGTCAGGGCCACCGATGGCGACGGGGCGGTGACGCACACCTTCACCGTCGCGGGGCTGGGGGATCTGCCTCCCGCTGTGGTGACTTTGGTGGCCCCGACCACCGTGAGTCCCTCCAGGGGCGATGCCACCAATTTGGATTTGGATACCTGGTTCAGCGACCCAAACAGGGATGCCTTGACGTATTCCGTGACGGCGTTGGTGGGAGGGCAAAACACCGCGTTGGCGATGATCGGGCTGTCGCGCACCGGCTCGGAGATTTCCGGCACCTTCACCGGAAAAGACGATGTCATGATCAGCGTCACGGCATCCGATGGAAACATGACGGCAACTCATCAATTCACGATCACGGGGTTGGGCAACAGGGATCCAGGGGCGACCGCGGCGGCGGCCTCCGGAGTTGACCCCGACGCCGACCTTCCCATCGATCTGAACACCTGGTTCAGCGATCCGGACGGAGATTCCCTGACTTATTCCGCGACCGCGCTTGTGGGCGGGTCGAATGTCGATCTTGCCACCATCGGTCTGATGCTCGGCGGAACGACTATTTCTCTACCCGCCACCTACACCGAGAGATTGGATGCGATGGTCACCGTCACGGCGGACGATGGAGACGGGGGGATGGTATCGCATACCTTCACCGTCACGGGATTGGGCAACGCGGATCCCATCGCGACTTCGCGCGCGGGAAGCCTCGTGGACGGCGGCGCGGACCTGCCCATCGATTTGAACACCTGGTTCAGCGATCCCGACGGGGACACCCTGACGTTCACCGCGACCGCGCGGGTGGGCGGAACCGAAGTCGATCTGAATTCCGCCGGGATCGGGCTCGCGATCGGGAGTGGCCGAATCACCGGCACCTTCACGGGCGCCGCGAACACGATGGTCACCATCACCGCCGGCGACGGTTTCGCCACCACGACCCACCTGGTCACCATCGCGCCCGAGAACACCCTCCCGTATGAGGGATTGGACGGGGTCGGCGACACCTTGGAGGACACTTCAAGCTATGGACGGGTAATCCGGGGGCTGGGGGGCGACGACACGATCACCGGTGGCGGGGGCGACGACACCATCGACGGAGGCGCGGGCGCCAACGACGTGGCGGTCTACCGGGGTTCCCGGGACGGCTACGTCGTCACGCCGCTTCTGATCGACGACAATGGAACCTTGGTTCCACGGATCCGCGTGCGGGACACGGTCGTCGACTCCGACCAAAGCACCGACGACGACGATGGCACGGACACCCTGAGCGAAATCGAGACGATCCGGTTTTTGGACACGACGATCTCCGTTTCGGCCTCGGGAACCCCCGGCCCCGACGTCCTGATCGGCACGAACGACCCCGACACAAGTCTGTCCGGAGGCGGAGGCGCCGACATCATCGCCGGATTCGGAGGCGCGGACACCATCGCGGGAAACGCGGGAGACGACCATATCGACGGCGGGGCGGGAACGGACACGGTCCAATACGCCGGCGCGCTCCGCGACTTTCAAATTACGGGATCCGGAACGGACATCCGGGTGACCGATTTCCGGACCGCGGACGGGGTGGACGAAGGCGCGGACCGACTCCTGAACATCGAGGCCATCACGTTCGGGACGGCGAGGATCGAAGCCGCCAACATCCACTTTGGAACGGGAACCCCCGGCGAAGTGTCCGGCAACGCCTCCGGGTCGAACTTCTTCTACGGCATGGGCGGTGGATTCACGTTCATCGGAGGGTCTCAAGCGGATGTTTTCCAGTTCCTGACGGATGAGGACAGCGGCGGGGCCGGGGGAAGAACCACGCTTCGGGGATTCGTCGCGGGCCAAGACCGGATCGCGCTCGCCGACATCTCCGATTTGAAAGGTCTCGTATTCGAATCGGCCCAAAACAGCGGCGGAACAGACGTAACCCGGCTGAGTTCCGGGAATTCCGATTTCAGTTTGGATATCGAAGGGACGCACGTATTCAGTGAAATCCTCGATTCGATATATATCATCGGCGGCGCGGCCGATACGGACGCGGAAGGGTTGACCGGCAACTCGGCGCCGGAAACAGGATTGTTCGGCTTGGCGGACAGAACCGTGGAAACCGGCAGCCCGATTATTCCCATTCCTGTCAACAGCACGTTCCACGATCCCGACGGCGACAGCCTGACGTTCAGAGTTACCGGATTGCCCGGCGGTTTGAGTTACGATTCCACCACGGGACTGATCACGGGAACGCTGACGGCGGAGGGCGGCCATGATATAACCGCGGAAGCCGATGACGGAAATGTCGGCGGAACCCATAGCCAAACGTTCACTTTGACGGCGGTGGCCACGGGCGATGTGAAGGCCGTTGTGTTGCATCCCCGCATCGATAGCGACGACGTAAATGAGACAAGGGTTGTCCCGGATGGCACGGTAGTGTTCACCAAAGGAGTGGAGATAACGCCGCTTGACGTAAAACCATTATTCAATTCGTCGGACAACGGTGAAGGCACTGGCAGATTAACCTACATAATCCGTTTGAGCAACCGAAATGTCGTGAATAATCCCGAAGATTGGGAAAGTTTGGAAAACCTTAATCGTTTCGGTCTAAACGTCGACAACGGGATAATAACGGGAACACTGACAGCGAATTACTCCAGAGACACGACTCCAGAGCACACTTTGCCATGGTACACCGATGATGAGTTTCAAATTTTCCTGGCCGTGACGGGCGGCGGGGATGTGTATGCCGATTACGGGCTTGAGGACAATCCGTCAAGGGGAACGAGCACTTCATCTTGGACTTGGAGTTTGGCTCCGACAATCACCGTGACCGTCAACACGATACCAACGGTCTCCGCGACTCCCCTGGGAGAACAATTCGCGGTTATGGATACGCCAATCAACCCAATCGACCTTTCCACGGGATTCGAGGATCCGGACACGGGGGCAATTCTGACGTATTCCGCGGGTGGATTGGAGGGGACCGGCTTGTCCGTGGTTGACGACATGATAACGGGAACTTTCACGGGCTTTCCCGACGGGAGCGAGTGGAAATCGATCGTAGTGACGGCGACCGATCAGCACGGCTTTTCCATCACGCACCCATTCCTGTTGCGGTTGACGCAGATTCCCGAAGCGTCGTTGTTCACCCTGGAGAACAGAACCGTTCTGATCGGAAATCAGATCACGCCCATCCCGGTCGACGGTGCGTTCCACGACCCCGACGGAGACGATCTGTCGTACACATTCTCCGTGGGAGCCCAGCGTGCGGCGCTCTCTTCGATC
>JANQKA010000280.1 GCA_028281405.1 Hasllibacter sp.
TGATGCCATTGTTCTTAAGCGACCGGTCAATGACCATTTGGGAGACTCCGAATCGCTCGGCGACAATCTCCATTTTTTCGTCGGAGTAATCCCCCTCCAATTGTTCAACCACCGCGCCAATGGGAGCCAAAAACTCCGCGGCGAACGCGCGTTGAGCCTTCTGTCGGTAGGTTTTCGCGCCCGTGGATGGACGCATCGAAGAATTCTCCCATAAAATTCCATCTCCCACCAATCGAGCGAGATTGAACCGCCGGTGTTCAGGACGGGAACCCAACAATACCATTCGCATGTGGTGATCGTCCCTGGGAAGAATAAATGAGATTGGTGGCACGTTGAATAATATATCCTTTATGCATGTTTCCGGGACGCCCGCGATGTCAGCCAAACGGCCGTCATCGATTATTCCGTCGCCCAATCCGGACGCTTTCCGCGTCAGCCGCGCGGCATGAACGCCGGATCGCGCCGCGGAATTGGTTGTCGAATCGAAATGGTCTTGAAACTGAATCGAACCGAGGCCGTCTGGAATTGACATATCCATTCCATGCTCGTCGGATATTTCCCGGACAGTGGCGCCCGACAACATTGAGTTCAATCCCCTCCCCGAAGCCGCCGCGGCGAGCTCATCAACGGCTTCTTCGCCCAATTCTTCGGCGTCATTCAGGTGGCTTTCGTATTCCTTCTCCGGGAATTCACCGGGATATGCTCCGAGATACGCCTCCAATCGGCGGAGTCGGGCGAGTTCGGCGTTATTCCGCTCCTCCAAAATGTCCTCCCACAGGAGGTCAAGATTGGTGTTTCGCTGCCCGTTCGTGGACGTCATGTCCCTGACGTTTTTCACGAAGTCGACGATTCCCTTTTCGATGGATGACCACGGAAGCGGCACGGGGAGCTGGAAGCCGAAATATCCGAAATACGATGCATGCGGGTATCCCGACGGCGCCGAACGAATCAATGAGCGGTGGCCGTCCGATACTATCGTGATGTTCGGCCAATGATATCCTTCGCCGATTCCGGTGAGGTTGTGTGATTGCCACCAGTAATTGGCGTCGGGGTTGGACGCTTGCGGCTCGTAACGCAGCCGCCACCAATTTTCGAGAAGCCATTCGGCGAGGTGGTAGCCGGGCGCAATCCGGCCGTCACGCCGAACGCGACCCGGATTCTCGAAGCATCCCGACAAGCAGTTCTCGCCGGACTCGACGACGATGCGTCCAAAGGTCGCGTTCGCTTCGTCCGATTCCCCCGCGTCTCCATCGGAAGAATTTTCCGGGAAAATTTTGATCTGGAAATCATCCATCGCGTTTCTTCCACTCCAGTTTGATTTTGGCGCGCAAGCGCGGATCCGCTTCTGGGCTAAGCCGGTATCCGTGGTGGCAAGGGCCATTCCCGCTGATTTCCGCCTCGAATGCTTCGCCATCATTGTCAACGGCACATACGGATTTAGGCAAATCTCCCTCGATGCGCCCGCTCACCATGTTCCGTCGGATTCCTTTGCGTGGCGGATCGCCCGCTTCGGATTTGTGAATTTTTCGTTTGTCGTCGCAAAGCGGTTTCTTTTTCCGCGGACTTGGTTGAAATCCGTGGTCGAGACGGTTCATTTCGTGATGGGAGGATCCCTTATTGACCGCCGGGTCGACAATTCTGTTCATTTCGTCTATCGAGAGCGATTCGGGGGTCGCAACGCGCCGTTTGGTATTGTCGCCTTCATTGCTTTTCCCTCTGCGGTCTTCGCCGCGCCCGGACGCGGGTCCGTGTCCGGAGGCACCGCAATTCCCCCCCCCAGCCCGGTTCCGCCCCACGAGGTGGTCCGCCGCGCCATGCGGCTTGCGCGGAACCGTCCCCCCCGGCACCTCCCCCGTTGCAACCTTGCCGCAGCCTCCCGCTGGTGGC
>JANQKA010000317.1 GCA_028281405.1 Hasllibacter sp.
GATCCCGCCTGGTCAATGGTGGATTGGTGGAACATGGTATCTTCTCCGGGCCATCACGGCGGAACGCCTCGGTCCAACCGGGGGAGGACGCGTTCCGCGGTAGACGGACGGTCGGCCCGGTAATGATCAGCCGGGCGGGGCGGCCATGATGATGCAGGTGGTGGACCCGGTGGCGTACAGCCTGCCGTCTTCGACGCCGCGGATTTCAGCGGCCGCCACGCCGGTGGAGCGTCCCGCGTGGGAAACCTCCGCTGTCGCGTCGACCTCCATTCCCGAAGGTATGGGACGGACGATGTTCACCTTGTACTCCAAAGTGGTGTAAGCTGTTCCTTTCTTGAGCGTGGTCATCACGGCGCAGCCCATGGCGCTGTCGAGAATGGCACCGTACCACCCTCCGTGAATTGTTCCCATGGGGTTCATGTGGGGGAATCCTGGCGCGCCGCGGAAGGTTACCCGACCCTCGGACACCGCGTGGAGATCAAAATTCAGCGTCCGCGCGATCGGAGCTCCCGCAAGGATTCCGTCGAGCACTTTCCGCATGAACTCGAGGCCGGTCATGCCGGCCATGACCGCCGGGTCTGTGAGTTCGTGGGCGGTTTCGACTTGTTTCATGGGTGGTCTCCACGCTGCCGACCGAAGGTATCGGGCCGCTCCGGGAGATGCAAGGGGAGGCCATGGAGGCGGAACCCCGACCGATGGACCCCGGACGGCGCGGGAAGGAGTGTCCTTGTTTCGCAAGCCAAGATTTCAACTTTTCTCACGCCTTCTTCCCCGTTCCGGGAGCCGCAGTGGCCGGTGGTTCCGCCCGTCGTCTCGCTCCGCGAATCGAACGTGGCCGCGGGATGGAGCGGCGGACCTCCGCTCCGGGATGGCCGGGGACATCAAGCCGAAACGCGGGGGCCGCGGAGTCTGATGCGGTGGCGGCGTCAGATTTTCGCGTTGCGCGGCATCCGGGAAGACTCATAATATCCAAGCCTGACATGAGGACGTCATGCATATCGAGTTTCGACACCTGAGGACGGTCAAAGCGATTCACGAGGCCGGCGGCCTGGCGCGCGCGGCCGAGATGCTGAACATCACCCAGTCGGCCCTGTCCCATCAGATCAAGGGCTTGGAGGAGAGGGCGGGGGTCGAGCTGTTCGTCCGCCGCTCGAAGCCGATGCGCCTATCGGCGGCGGGGATCAGGCTGCTGAAACTCGCGGACCGGATTCTGCCGGAAATCGCCGCGCTCGAGGAGGATTTCCGCGGGTTGCGCTCGGGCAGGTCCGGTCGGTTGCACATCGCGATCGAATGCCACGCCTGCTACGATTGGCTGTTTCCGGTTCTGGAGGAATTCCGCCGCGATTGGCCGGATGTCGATGTCGATATCCGGCCGGGGCTGTCCTTCGATGCCCTGCCGGCGCTTGTGCGGGAGGACGTGGATTTGGTCGTCTCGTCCGACCCCGAGGACATGCCGGGTGTCGTGTTCGCCCCGCTGTTCGACTACGAATCGGTGTTCGTGGCCTCGACGCGGAATCCGCTGTCGGAGAAGCCGTTCGTGGTCGCCGAGGATTTCCGCGACCAACTATTGATCGCGTATCCGGTGGAGCGGTCGAGGCTCGATGTGTTCAGCCAACTTTTGACGCCGGCCCGGGTTGAACCGCGCGGGGTGCGCCATGTGGAACTCACCGCGGTCATCCTGATGCTTGTGGGGTCGAACCGCGGGGTGGCGGTTCTGCCGGACTGGGTGGTCCGGGAGGTGAGGTACTCGTCGGATTACGTGACCCGTCCACTAACGGAGCGCGGCGTGAAGCGGAGGCTGTATGCGGCGGCGCGCGCCGAGGACGCGGAAAAGCCCTTCATGGCGCACTTCCGGCGACTGGCCTCCACACTGCCGCCGCGCCTGGCGCGGGAAGGATCCACCCGGTGAGGGCTATTCCGGACGACCGGCCGCGGCGGCGATGCGGGCGCGGCGCATGACGTAAAGGGTCGTCGGAATCGCGAGCGTGGAGACGACCGTCATCATGATCAGGAGGGGTTCGGAGCCGCCGCCGAGTTCCAACGCGGGGCCGGCGCAGGCCGAAAGGGCGGCTCCGGCGCCGATGATGATGGCTCCGCCGAGTCCCGAGGCGGTTCCCGCGAGATGGGGGCGGACCGACAGCATTCCGGCCATCGCGTTCGGCATCACCAGCCCGTTGCCCAAGCCCATGAAAGAGCAGAATCCGAAGAACACGTACGCGTTGTCTCCGCCCAAAAGGGCCACGAGAAGGCTGACGGCGAGCGCGCCCGAACAGATGACGGCGCCGGCGAGGATCAGTCGGTTGATGCCGAACCGGGTCGCGTTGCGTCCGGAAAGGTAGTTGCCGGTGGCGTAGCCGATGGCGGGCGCGCCGAGGGCGACTCCCGTGGCGGTGGGAGACAATTCGAATACGGCGGAGGCGACGTGGGGGGCGCCGCCGAGGAAGGAAAAGAACGCTCCGGCGGCGAATGACGAAACCGCCACGTACCCCCAGAATCGGCGGGCCCCGAATAGCTCGGGATAGTCGGCGAACTGATCGCGGAAGGTGCGGCCCTCTCCGTGGAAGGTTTCTCCCTGATCATACCAGCATAGGGCGAATAGTCCCGCGCCGCAGACTAAGAGGAAGGTGAAAACGGCTTTGAAATCCCGCGCTTCGGCGATCGCGCCGCCGATGATGGGCGCGACCATCGGCACGAGCGCCATGCCCATGGTGACGTAGCCTATCATCGACGCGGCCTGATCCTGCGGAACAAGGTCGCGCACGATGGCGCGGGAAAGCACGATTCCCGACGCGATCGCGGCCTGCACGAGACGGTAGAACAGGAACGCCTCGACGCTTTCCGCGAGTTGGCATCCAAGGGTCGCGAGCATGAAGATCGCGATGGAGGCGAGCAGGACGGGGCGACGGCCGTAGCGGTCCGCGAGCGGGCCGATGAACACCTGAAGAACCGCCGTCATCCCCAAATAGCCGGACACCGCGAACTGCATCACCGCGTATTCGGTTCGGAAGTAGGCCGTCATCTCCGGCAGCGAGGGCAGGAACACCGACATGCTCATGGCGGGGAGGCCGGCCATGAGCACGAGGGTCATGATGTGGGGCGGCGTGGTCCGATCCAAAAAACGCGCGCCGTTCAAGTTTGTCATTTCCGGGGGATAGACCGGGCGCCCGGCTCTGTCCATGCGATCGCGGAAACGGCCGCCGGCTCGGCGGCCATCGGGCGAACGGATCGCGGCGCGGCATTTCCGGCGACCGGCATCCAGCGGAGCGGCCGAAACGTGGCGCGTCCGGAAACGGGTGCTCCCGCTCCGAGGGCCGAGGTTGTGCGGCAACCATTGGGGGCCCGTGGATGGCGGCGGAAGGGTCTGGATGGCGCGGACCTGGGATTGGGTGATTCGGTGATTCGTTCGCGTTTCTCCGTCCCCGCCGAGCCATCGCGAACGCCCGGGCCTTGATGGATTCGGGTGGCTCCGGGCCACGGGCGGAATTGCGCGCGAATTCACCATCCGCGGAGGTGGTCCGGGCGAGCGCGGGTTGGATGGCGGACCGCCGCCCGCCGCGCCTCGATGTGCAAGTTGGCCCCGACGCCCGCGGGGTGGATGGATGTCGTGGATCAAACCCAGGTGAATCCTGTCGCGGGTCGTCACGCGAGGGCGGAATCCAAGCGGACCCATCGTGCTTTAGGTGTTCCGACGACCTGATGGCGCGGGGTGGAATCCGCTGGTGGCCGGATGACTCCGGCCCCCAAGAAGTTCGCCCGATGCGGTTGCGAAAGAGAATGGAGGGCCGCGGGAGAGGGGAAAGTCCGCGCGTGAGCGGATTCCAAGCCTCGTGTTGACCGGTTCGGATGCCTTGAATGAAGGTCCGTGCTTGGGCGGAATCCAAGACGGCCCCGATCCCGGTCGCGCGACGGAGCGGGAAGGGGTCATCGGGTAAGCGGTCCGCGACAATCCGGATCCCTCTGGCGCGCGGGGGAGCGGATTCGTCTGTCGTGGCGCCCCGCAGGTCCGCCGACGGCATGATTGAGGAAAATTCAAGCTTACGCGCCGCGAGGACCCGCGCCGAGGTCAACCTCTGGCGCCGCGGACGTTCCGCCACTATGATCCCGGACGGCCAAAGCAGCGGAGACCGACATGCGCTACATCCTGAAGGAGCTCGAAGACAGGCGGGCGGCGGCAAGGATGGGAGGCGGTACCCGCCGGATCGAAGCGCAGCACGCCAAAGGAAAACTCACGGCGCGGGAGCGGATCGAGCTTCTGCTCGACGAGGGCACCTTCGAGGAATTGGACATGT
>JANQKA010000323.1 GCA_028281405.1 Hasllibacter sp.
GCGTACCGGATGTGGCCCCCGCTCAGGGCCGGGGCCGGGGCTGCCCGCCTACGGGCGTACCGGATGTGGCCCCCGCTCAGGGCCGGGGCCGGGGTTGCCCGCCTACGGGCGTACCGGATGTGGTCCCCGCGCAGGGCCGGGACCGGGGTTGCCCGCCTACGGGCGTACCGTATGGAACCACCCGCGCTCCGGAGCTACCGGATGCCTCAGTGGGCGCGGCGGATGGCTTGGTGTGCCTTTTGCGGGAGAATCCCGATGGCGTCAACGGATCTCGGCGGAAGTAATTTTTTTCGGTTTGCCTCGCCGTGCAAGCGGAGGCGCGTGGACGGGGCGTTCCACGCGGACGTTAAACCGCCGGAACCGAGCGCGCGCCGAGTCTTGGTCTTTGATGCCGGGGCGCGGGTCCACCGCTCCGCGGGGCGAATCGCGTCCGGCGGGTCGATATCCCGATGACATCGGTTTCCATCTCAACCCGCTTCGGCATCGCCGGTGGGGCTCCCGGATAGGAAGCGGGTCGCTCGCCCGCGGCTGCGCGCCCTTCTAACCGCGTTCGTTGTCCGGGCCATGAACATCACACCGCTCCACTGGAGACGCCCCGTTTCGGCGACGCTTTCGGCAACCCGGGGCGCCGTGGAGTCCCCATCATCCTGGGCGGGAATTTGACCCGTCCGGTCGGTTCGCAGCGGAACGCTCGAGGGATCAAAAAGCCGCTCCCGGATCCGGCCGGGATGGAGGAAACGACCGAAGAGGACGCGACTCCGCGGGGCATGGCGTGGTCATCTAAGGGCACGCGGTCGTATTAAAGCGAACGGAGCAATTTTCGTCCGCTTCGATCGAATCCCAAACCTCCTTTTCGACGAATTCGGGCGTGCAAAGGAGTTTGGCACTATTCGCCAAGACACGAAGATGTCCGTCGTCAATGAGCATCGCGATCTTCGAAATGGGTAGTCCATTCGCGCGCTCCACCGCCCGTGGGGATGGTTTGCACGTTTAATGGAGGACCGGATGGTTGGCCCCCGCGCAGTGCGGGGGCCGGGGGTGCCCGCCTACGGGCGTAGCGGATGGTTGGCCCCCGCGCGGGGCGGGGACCGGGGGTGCCCGCCTACGGGCGTAACGGATGGCGGCCCCCGCACAGTGCCAGGGCCGGGACGCCCGCGTCGCGGGCGATGGTGGCCCCCGCTCGGGGCGGGTGCCGGGGATGCCCGCCTACGGGCGTAACGGATGAACCTCCCGCGCTCCGGAGCGACCGGATGCCACAGTGTGCACGGCGGGCGGTTGGACAAACTATACGGGAGAATCCCGATGGCGTCAACGGTTCTCTCGGCGATTAACATAATGTTTCGGCTTGCCGCGCCGTTCAAGCGGTGGCGCGTGGACGGGGCGTTCCACGCGAACGTCAAACCGCCGGAACCGAGCGCGTGCCGAGTTTTGACCAATGGTGCCGAGCGTGGGTCCGACGCTCGGTTGGGCGAATCGCGTCCGGCGGAGAAATCTCCCGATTCCATTGGTTTCCATCTCAAACCGCTTCGGCTCCGCTGGCGGGGTTCACGGAACGGAAAGCGGGTCTCTCGCCTTCGGCGGCGCACCCGTTCGACCCGCGTCCGCTTTCCGGCACATGAGCATCGCCCTGCTCCTCCCGAGACGCCCGCTTCGGCGACGCTTTCGGTAATCCAAGGAGCCTTGGAGTCGCCTCCATCCAGAGTGGGATTGCGTCCCTGCCGGTCGGCTCGCCGCGGGACGCGCGAGGGATCGACAAGCCGCCCCCGGTTCCACCCGGGATGGACGAGCCAACCGGAGAGGAAGCGACTTCGCGGATAATGGCGTGGCCATCAAAGGGCGGTCGATCGAAATAAAGCGTTCGGAGCAATTTTCGTCCGGTTCGATCGAAGCCCAAACCGCCTTGTCGACGAATCCGGGCGTGAAATGTGTTGGGATCTATTCGCCAAGACACGAAGATGTCCGCCGTCAATGAGCACCGCGATCTTCGATATGAGAGGTCCATTCGCGCGTTCCACCGCCCGTGGGGAAGGGTTGCCCGTTTCTGGAGGACCGGTTGGTTGGCCCCCGCGCGGTGCGGGGGCCGGGGTGCCCGCCTACGGGCGTGACGGTTGGCTGGTCCCCGCGCGGTGCTGGGGCCGGGGGTGCCCGCCTACGGGCGTGACGGTTGGTTGGCCTCCGCGCGGTGCGGGGGCCGGGGGGTGCCCGCCTACGGGCGTGACGGATGAAACCACCCGCGCTCCGGAGCGACCGGATGCCAAAGTGGGCAAGTCGGACGGTTTGGCGTGCGTCTACGGGAGAATCCCGATGGCTTCAATGGCTCTATCGGCGGAAGTTCATTCTCTTTTGACATGCCGCGCCGTTCGGCCGGTGGCGCTTTGAGGGGGCTTTCCCACGAGGACGGCAACCCGCCGGAACCGAGCGCGCGCCAAGTCTTGTCCCTTGATGCCGGGGCGCGGGTTCACCGCTCCGCTGTGCGAATCGCGCCCGGCGGAGCGATTTCCCGGTCCCATTGGATTCATGCTCAACCGGCTTCGGCGGCTCCGGTCGGCATCCCTTTGCGGGACGCGGATTGCTTGCCGGCGAGGCGCGTCCACTTGCCCGAATCCGCAGTCCCGCTCATGAACAACGCCCGCCTCCACCGGCGATGGCCGCTACAGCGACATCTCCGGCAACCCGCCCCCGCCGCGGCGTCCTCACCACCCACGGCGGGAATGCGTTCCGGTTGGTCGGCTCGCAATGGAAGGAGCGGGGATCCCGAATAGCCGCTCCCGGGTCCGCACGGGATGGCGGAGCCAACCGGGGAGGGCGTATCGCCACGGGTGATGGCGCGCCGACGGCCCCGTTGGAATTGTTCCGAAGGTCAAGCCGCGGACGAATCGCCGAATTCCGGCGAATCACTCCGGCGACCGGGGATGTTCGCGCACCGTGGTGGGGCCGGGCCAAGACGCCCGGGCCGCTGAAACGGCGAACGGGGGGCGGAGGGGAATTCCAAGCTCCGCTTGGCGATGGCCGCCGAAGAACATGAAATAGTTCGCCCCGCCGACGTGAGGATCCTGTGTGAGCCCGCCCGCGGGCTTGGCGGATGTCGCGAGGTGTTCCCACTTACAGGTGATCTTCAACACGCAGGGATTACCCAACGCCCCCCGCGGAGGGTGGGCGAACGGGGACGGGGCCAAAGATCTTCCCGTCCGGGGTCGCCGGGCATCAGGTGAATTCCGCCGAAAACACATATTCCATTCGTCCCGCGGGATCCGTCGTCAACGCTTCAGGTGCCGCCAACGTGTCGGCGAAGGCGGAATCTTCGAAAGCCGCGCCGTCCGAATCGGCGACCGCGGCGATGTCGTCGGAATCGATCCCGCCGCCCACGGTGAATTCGGTGATCATCCTCTTTCCCGCGTCCGGATCGATGTGAAGCGCGTCCGCCCCGCCATCCCCCGTCGGGATGTTCTCCGTGGACTCCGCACCTCCCGGAGAGGCTTTTGTCAATTCCGGCTCCGCTTCGGGGGTGGGCGCGGTTTGTTGTCGGGAACCGCTCATCGTTGGAGCCATGCCGTTGGCTCCGACATCGACATAGTAATATTCGATGCCTTCCCTGAGCGTGTGGAGTCCAGAGATCGTCACTCTGAAATTGTTGTCTGTGTTCTCCAGAAAGGTGTCTCCGGTTAACTGTACCACATTGAGGTTTCTCAACTCGGAAATGTCCGCGAGCGCGATGCGGTCTCCCTCCGCCGCGTTGAAGCTACCAATCAGGTCATTCGCCTGGAAAAATATGCCGCTGACTTCAACTTCAATCAGGCTATCCGACGCGCTCCTGTATAGAATTAAATCCGCCCCGGCCGACGCGATCACTCGGTCTGGGCCTCCTGCCCCGTAAGCTATGCCCGGGCCGTCTCTCAAGTTGAACTGGGTGCCCCGATCGTTGCCAATGAAGATATTCTCCGTCTCGAACACGCTCCCGTCTCCGAACACCACCCTGTCAATTCCAATCAGCGTGTCGCGGCCTTCGTCGACACCGTCCGCTCCTCCGTCGGAACTGTCCATGACGATGATGGCCCCGGAATCGGCGTCGCCATCGAACAGATAATCCTCGACGTCGCCGGCGAACACCGCCGTGTCGATTTCCCCGGCGGCCGCGGTGACTCCGGATGCGTTGCCGTGGAGCGTGTCGTTGCCTGCGCCGCCCTCGAGCATGTCGCTTCCCGCGCCGCCTTCGAGCATGTCGTCGCCCGCGAGGCCGGAAAGCAGATCGTTGCCCGCGCCGCCGTTTAGGGTGTCGCCGATTCCGTCGTCTCCGATAAGGATGTCATTGCCCGCAGTGGCGGTGTCGGATAGCGCGAGCCTCTGGTCGGCGAATCGAAGCTCCTGGATGCCGGTCAGGGTGTCCGTTCCTTCGTCGCCGTTTTCGGAGTCCACGTCGGTCACCGTGAACTCGAAGACCATGCTTCCGTTGAAGTCGGCGATTTTGGTCGTCACGATGTGGCCGCTCCGATCCCCGGCGTAAACCGCCGCGTCGATATCGGTGTCGGGACCGTTGCCGCTGGCGTCGTGGCCGTAAAGGGTGTCGTCTCCCGGACCGCCATGTAGCAAGTCCCCGCCCGCGCCGCCGGACAGGGTGTCCGCGCCGTCGAGGCCGAGAACCACGTCGTCGCCGCCGCCGCCATTGAGCGAGGTGTCGTCGTTCCCCGTCCCCTGAAGTATTTCGCCGTCCCCGGAGGCGGCGGAGGCCGCGCGCACCGGCAGCGTTTGGTTGTTGGCGAACCGGAGCTCCTCGATGCCGGTCAATTCATCGGAACCTTCGTCGCCGTTTCCGGGAGCGGAGTCGACCACGGACAGTCTCAACTCCATCCCTCCGCCGAAGGCGACCAGTTGGCCTGAGATGGTGTAATCGACCTGATCGCCGCCGTAGACCGCCGCGTCGGTGCCCGTGCCGTTGTCATCCTTGGCGTGACCGAAGAGCTTGTCGTCGCCTTCGCCGCCCCGGAGCGTGTCGTTTCCTCCACGTCCTTCGATCGTCTGATCTCCCGCCACTCCCGTCAGATTGGTGTCGTCGCCGTCCGTTCCGATGATCGCGTCAATGACCAAGGCGGAAAGATCGAACGCCGATTCTCCGAACATCAGCCTCTCGATGTTCGACAACGTGTCCTTGCCCTCGTCGCTTCCGTCGGCTTCCCCGTCGTCCCCGGTGTCGTCGATGGTCAATCGAACGACGGCCGCCCCGTTCATGGACGTCCATTCCTGCGAGACGAGATATTCGCGGCGCTCGCCGGCATACACCGCGGTGTCCTCGCCGTCGCCGCCGTCGATCGTTTGATCGCCCTCACCGCCGGGCAGTCCGGCGTCGTTTCCGGAGGATCCGAGGACGCTGGTGACGGACAGGTCCGACACCATGAACATCGCGTTGTCGACGAACCGCAGAATCTCGATTCCGGTCAGGGTGTCGAGGCCCTCGTCGCTTCCGTCGGTCTCGCCGTCGTCCTCGGTGTCGTCCACCAAAACCCGCTCGGACGACGCTCCGGTAGCGTCGAAGACCAGTCGCAGCGTGACTTCGTAGTGGTCGCGGTTGCCCGCGTAGACCGCCGTGTCCTGATCCGTCGCCGGTCCCGCGGCGTCCGCCGTGTGGCCGTGAATCGTGTCGTCGCCCGCGCCGCCTTCGAGCGTGTCGCCTCCAGCGCCGCCATGGAGCCTGTCGTCGCCGCCGAGTCCCGAGATGGTGTCCGCGCCTCCAAGCCCCTCGATGTCCTGGTCGTCCCCATCGCCCACCAGGGTGTTCGCCTCCCCGTCGCCGGTGACGCGGACGAGCCGGGCGGTAAGGCCCGCCACCGGGAGATCGGCCCCCGCGAACCGCAGGGTCTCGATGTTCCGCAACGTGTCCCGTCCATCGTTGTTCGCCACGTCTTCGTCGTCCGCCACGACCAACCAGTCGATGAAAGTCTCGTTTTGCTGTTCGTCGCGTTCGACGGTTCGTTCCCGGGTGACCCCGTACCGGTTCCGCGGGCCCGCGTAGACCGCCGTGTCGGCGTCCATCCCTCCATCGATGGTGTCGTTCCCCGCCCCGCCGGTGATGACGTCGTCGCCGGCGAGTCCCCGGATCGTCCGCCCGCCGCTGGAATTGTCCACCAGGCCCGGATCGTCTCCGGTGGTGCCTTCGAGGTCGGAAACCACCGCCATGATGGCGAATGTGTGCGTGGCCGCCGCGCCGCCTTGGCCGTCGTCGGCGGTGACCGCGACCATCAGGTCCATTTCCCCGGTGAAGGTTCCGATTATCCGATCGCCGGAGACCGTCAGACCGATTCCGGCGTCGGCGAGGGGAGTCCCGTTCACGGTGGCGGAATGTGTCAGGTCGTTCCCGTCGGCGTCCTGGAACCAACCGCCCAAATCGATCGGGAGATTCGTGCCGGACTCGAATGTGAGATCCACACTCGCGGGCGCGGTCCCGTCGACCACCGTCGGATCCCGATTCGGTTCCACGCCAATCGTGACGTCG
>JANQKA010000329.1 GCA_028281405.1 Hasllibacter sp.
GACGGGAATACGCGCATGAGCGAAGTCGAAATCGAAAAAGTCGGAGCCACGGCGCTGATTTCCATCGACAACCCTCCGGTGAACGCGGCGGGCCAATCCGTCCGCCAAGGGCTTTGGGACGCCGTTGACGCGGCCGAGAACGATCCCGGGGTGGATGTGATCGCGATCTACGCGAAGGGCCGAACCTTCATCGCGGGGGCCGATATCCGGGAATTCGGAAAGCCGCCGCTGGAGCCTTTCCTCCCGGACGTGTGCGACCGGATCGAGCGGTGCGGAAAGCCCGTGGTGGCCGTAATCCACGGCACGCCCCTGGGAGGAGGCCTGGAGGTCGCGCTGGCGGCCAAGGCGCGGGTCGCGCTCGAAGGGACGCGCGTCGGCCTGCCCGAGGTGAACATCGGCGTGATTCCGGGCGCGGGGGGAACGCAGCGCGTGCCGCGGTTGACGGGATGGGACTTCGCCTGCGGAATGATCACGACGGGCCGCCAGGTTCCGGCCGAGGAGGCGCTTTCCGCCGGATTGGTGGACAGGATCGGGGAGGGCTCCCCCCGGGACGCGGCGTTGGCCGCCGCGGAGTGGACGCGCGATGGGACTCTGACTCCGCGGGACACGGGCGGGATCGAATTGGATCCGGCCCCCGAAATAATCGACGCCTGGCGCGAGAGGGTTGAGAGGAAACACGGCCCGCTGAACGCGCCGCGGAGGGCTCTCGACGCGGTCGAAAAGGCGGTCCTGCCGATCGGGGAGGGCGTCCGGGAGGAGCGCGCGATCTTCAAGGACTGCATGGACGATCCGCAAAGGGCCGGACTGATCCACGCGTTTTTCGCCGAGCGCGCCGTGTCGAAAATCCCCGAGGCGGGGGCGGAACCGCGGGCCGTGGCGTCCTGCGGCGTGGTCGGCGGCGGAGCGATGGGCTCGGGCATCGCCACGTCGATGCTGCTCGCCGGTTTCCCCGTGACCCTGACGGAGCGGGACGACGACGGATTGAACCGGGCGCGGCGGGCGGTTTCCGGCAACCTCGACGGCGCCGTGAAGCGCGGGAAGTTGACGGCGGACGGGCGCGCGGAGGCGTTGGGCCGCCTGACCCTTTCGACCGAAACCGCGGCCCTCGCGGACGCCGACCTGATCGTGGAGGCGGCGTTCGAGGATTTGGACGTGAAGCGGGGGATATTCTCCGCCCTCGATTCGGTCGCCAAGCCGGGCGCGGTCCTGGCGACCAACACCTCCTATCTCGACATCGCCGAAATCGCGGGCGCGACTTCGCGCCCCGCCGACGTGCTGGGACTGCATTTTTTCGCGCCCGCCCACGTCATGCGGCTGCTGGAGGTCGCGGTGGCCGACGCGACCGCGCCGGAGGCGGTGGCGACCGGATTCGCGCTGGCCAAGCGGATGGGCAAGGTCGCGGTGAGGGCCGGAGCGGGAACCACCGGCGGCTTCATCGGCAACCGCGTTCTCAGCCATTACCGCAAGGCCGCGGAATACATGGCCCTGGACGGGGCCGCGCCGGCCCGGATCGACGCGGCGCTGGAGGATTGGGGGTTCGCCATGGGCCCGTTCAGGGCGATGGACCTTTCCGGCCTCGACATCGCCTGGGCCAACCGCAGAAGGCTTGCTTCGACGCGGCCACCGGAGGAACGCTTGGTCGGCTTGGCCGACCGGCTTTGCGCCAACGGGGATTTCGGCCGCAAGACGGGCCGCGGCTATTACCTGCATGGCGGGGAAGGGCGGGGACCGAATCCCGATGTCGCCAGGTTTCTGGAAGAGGAGCGGGCGGAGCGCGGAATCGCGCCGCGGGAGTTTTCTGCCGGGGAGATTCAGGACCGCTACCTCGCGGCCATGATATCCGAGGCCGCCCGCGTCGTGGAGGAGGGGGTGGCGCTGCGTCCCATCGACGTGGACGCGGTGTTCGTGCACGGCTACGGCTTCCCGCGGTGGCGAGGGGGGCCGCTGCATACGGCGGACGTCGTCGGCGCGCCGGAATTGGTGGCCCGGATCGAACGCTACGCCGCCGACGACTCCCATTATTGGCGGGTGCCGCCTTTGTTGCGGGAGATGGCGGACGGGGGCGGGGGGTTCCGGGATTTGAATTGATGGATCCCGCGTTCCATCCGGACGCCCCGCGCTCCCGACGTGCAGGAGCCCGCTTCGGTTCCCCTCCGCCGCGGGGCCGGGGATGAGGAGGACGTGAATCCGCCCGGCGGGGGGTGCGAACAGGTCGTTCGCCCCGGGTTCCTCCCCCGGATCCAATGAATCGCGGCGGACCGGCGGAATGGTCCGGTGGAGCGCGGAGGAGATCTCCGGGTTGGTGTCCCGCCCTGGCGCGCGGGTGGTGATTCGCGAATCGATTCGATGACTTCCTCCACGAGTCGAATCGTCCGCCCCCGGCTCGTCGCTTCGCCGGGGAGCGGCGCGAAGCCGACCCGGTGCTGGGAGCGCGGTCCGGAATAGGCGGGCCGCCGCCCGGAGGATCTCCCCGGGCGTCGGAAGCCGGACGGTGGCGCCGATCCTTGGGAAGCGTCCAAGAATGGGGCGGCGTCGACCCTGGTGGGAACACGTCCCGGTCGATCGAATGAATCGTCGGTGTCCAAAGACGAGGGCCGGCGGGCGGGAATCCCGTGTCGCCGATTCCGACGGGACCGCCGGCGCTCCAATCGACAGGCGGAGCGTCCCCGGGGCGGACGCGGCCACCGCGATGGCGCCCGGAAACGGAGGGATCTCCGCCGCCCGGAGGCGCCGGACCACCGGCGCGGATCCGGTCGTCGGCGGAACCTCCGCGGCCTTGGCCGGCCGGAATGCCAACGCGGCCGCGCGCGCTTTCCGGGGTCGGGTGTCCTCCGGGCGGATCACCGGAACGACGGGATCCTCGTTGGACCTGGCCACCGGATCCGCGCCGCCGGTCTGGTCGGGACCGGGGGGATTCCGGACCGTGTCCGGTGCGCCCGGATGCGCGGCGCGGTTCCGGGGTTGGAGGCCGTGCCACGGACGGAGTTCCTGGCGTGGCGGCGCGGCCGCCCCGTCCCGCGAAGGAATTCGGCCATGCCGCCGACGCCGGACGCGGTCGCCGGACCCGATATTGCGTGAGGCGCGCGGAGGGATCGCCCGGAACGGAGGCGGAGGGAGGATTCCCGCCGGTTCGCCGGGGTCGCGGAGGGCGGGCGCGGAGGCGGCCGTCGGAGGCGATGGGAGCGGGACTCCGGACAGGAGGGGCGGCGCCGCCGCTTGGAACCACGCGCTTCGAAACTCCGCGTGGGTCGCTTCCTTCGTCCGCGAAACCGTCCCGCACATGATTTTCTCCCGTGGTTGTTGGCCGGTCGCGCGAATCACTTGGAGGACACGACCTTCGCCCGGCGTGTTCACCGTGCGCGTCGGCCGGTGGAAGGGTGGCCGCGGGGTTTTCCACATGTTCCCCGCGTCCGGCGACGCGGAAACCGCGCGCCCGGTCGGCGACCCGCGCGTGTTCCGCGTGGGTGCGGGGATCGGGAATCGCGGCGGCGTTCTCCGGCGCTCCGACGTCACTTCGGCGGCGGGAGGCGCGGATTCTCCGTGATGGCCGGGAGCGGGGGCGCCCGTTCGGAACCGGCCCGGTCGAAGCCGCGCGCTCCCGAATTCGCCCGTCGGCGAAGCCGTCGCTCTCATGATCGCCTCCCGTGGTCGTCGGTCCGCCGCGCGATTCGCTCGATTCGCG
>JANQKA010000361.1 GCA_028281405.1 Hasllibacter sp.
ATCATCTCCCACATGACGCGCCACCGCACTCTGGCCAACCTCTTGATGATCATCCTCATCGGCGCCGGAGTGTTCACCGTTCCCCAGATGAGGGCCCAATTCCTTCCGGACACGATCGTCAACGGCATCGCCGTCTCCGTGAAGTGGGATGGGGCGGGGGCCGAGGACCTGGACGCCACTGTGGTGGAACTGATCGAACCGGTTCTGTTGGGCGTCGAGGGGGTCGCGGTGACCAAATCGACCGCCCGTGAGGGACGCGCCGCAATCAACGTGGAATTCGAACCCGGATGGGACATGGCGCGCGCCTTGAACGACGTGCAGGTGGCGGTGGACGCCATCTCGACCCTGCCGGAGCGGGCCGAACCGCCCGTCGTCCGCCGGAACGTCTGGCGGGATCCAGTCACGGATGTGATCATCACCGGCCCCGTCGGGCTGGAGCAGTTGGGCCGGTTCGCGGACGAGTTCGTCGCCCGGCTGTACGATGCCGGAGTGACGCGCAACGTCATACGGGGCATCGCCGCTCAGCGGATTATCGTCGAGGTGCCGACCGCGGCCCTGATCCGCGAAGGCGTCACCATGGCGGAAATCTCGGCCGCGATAGCGGCCGAGGCGGAAGTGAACCCCGCCGGCGACGTGTCGGGAGCGAACGCCCTCGTGCGCGCCGGAATCGCGAAGCAAACGCCGGAACAGATCGAGCGGATCGTCATCAAGACGGCCGACGACGGCTCGTCGCTGACGGTCGGAGACATCGCGACCGTTTCACTGGACGGTCCCGATCATCGCCGCGCCTATTTCGTCGACGGCAATCCGGCGGTTTTCATCCGCGTCGACCGCTCGGAGCAGGGCGATTCCATCGAGATCCTGAACGGCGTGAAGGAGGTCGCGGACAATATGCGCGCCGATCTCCCGCGGGGAACCCGGATCGACCTGTTCCGCTCCCACGCCGGCGCGATAACGGAACGGTTGGACATTCTCTTCGACAACGCCGGGTTCGGCTTCCTGATGGTCGTCTGCATGCTGTTCCTGTTCTTGAACGCCCGCACGGCGTTCTGGGTCTCGGCGGGGATTCCCGTCGCCCTGTCGGCCGCCATCGCGTTGATGTATCTCGGCGGTCTGTCGCTCAACATGCTTTCGATATTCGCGTTGATCATCACGCTCGGGATCGTGGTCGACGACGCGATCGTGGTCGGCGAGCACGCGGATTTCAGGGCGCGCTGGCTGGACGAGGATCCCGTGAGCGCGGCCGAGAACGCCGCTTCCAAGATGGCGATGCCGTTGTTTTCCGCGACGTTGACCACGGTTATCGCGTTTTTCGGACTCGTCGTGATCAGCGGGCCTTTCGGAAGCCTCATCGACGACATTCCATTCACCATCATAGCGGTTCTGACGGCCTCCCTGGTGGAATGCTTCCTGATCCTGCCTCACCACATGTCGCACGCTTTGGCTCATTCCGTGCGCATGCACTGGTACGACTGGCCGAGCCGGATCGTGAACATCGGATTCGCCTGGTTCCGCTCCTCCGTCTTCCGACCGGCCATGCGGGCGGCGATCTGGGGCCGCTATCCGGTGCTCATCGGAATCGTGTGCGTTTTGATCGGGCAGCTCGCCCAATTCGCGAGCGGCGCGGCGAGATGGCAATTCTTCGACGCGCCGGAGACCGGAACGGTCTCGGGCAATTTCGCCATGGCCGAGGGAGCGACCCGCGAGGATTCGCTCCGCCAGCTGCGCGCCATCGCGGCGACGGTGGACGACCTCGCCGCCGAATACCGTGAGCGTCACGGGGTCGATCCGGTTAAGTATGTTCTGGAAGAGGTGGGCGGCAACAGCGGAGACGGCCTAATCGGGACTGAAAACAAGGATCCCCAATTGCTCGGATCCATCGCCATTGAGATGATCGCCGCGGATCTGAGGCCCGGGTATTCCACCCTCCAATTCCTGAGCGACCTGCAGGATCGGGTGCCCCTCCTGCCGCTGACGGAGAAGGTCAACTTCCGCGGCGGGTCGGTCGGCCCGAGGAATTCCTTCGAGGTTCATTTTTTCGAAGCTGAAACTCCCCTGCTGAAGGCCGCCGCGGAGAAATTAAAATCGCAACTCGAGCGGTATCCCGAAATATCCGCCATCGAGGACTCTCTCGCGTACGGAAGGGACGAGTTCGTGCTCGAATTGACTCCGCAGGGCCAGGCCCTGGGATTCACGATCGACGCGCTCGGCGCGACTCTCAGGAACCGTCTCGGCGGCATCGACGCGGCGACCTTTCCGGACGGCCGGCGCTCGGCGACGATCAGGGTGGAGCTCCCGGCGGACGAATTGACCGCCGATTTCATCGAGCGGACACAGCTCAGGACCCGGGCCGGCGGTTACGTTCCACTGACCGACATTGTGCGCGTGGAACAGCGGCGCGGGTTTTCGACGGTCAGCCGCGAAAACGGCCTTCGCCTGGTGTCGGTCAAGTGCGTGATTTCCAATGAGGATCCGGCGCGCTCGGCCCAAATAAGGGAGGAGATCGAGGATGTCCTGCTGCCCGCCATCGAAAGCGAGCTGCAGGTGCGTTGGAAACTCGCGGGCCTGTCCAAGCAGGAACGCGATTTCCTCGTTGACGCCAGCACGGGCTTCATCCTGTGCACGGTGGCGATCTATCTCGTGTTGTCCTGGGTGTTCTCCAGTTGGACCCGTCCCCTGATCGTGATGTCCGTCATTCCGTTCGGCCTCGCCGGAACAATCTACGGTCATGTGCAGTGGGACGTTCCACTGAACATATTCACGATCATCGGCTTGTATGGCATGACTGGAATCATCATCAACGACTCCATCGTGCTGGTGACGACCATCGACGAGTACGCCGCGGAGAGGGGATTGGTCCCCGCCATCGTCGACGCGGCCTGCGACCGGTTGAGACCCGTCATGTTGACCACGCTCACGACGGTTCTGGGCCTGACCCCGCTGCTCTACGAAACCTCCACCCAGGCGGAGTTCCTCAAGCCGACCATAATCACCTTGAGCTACGGATTGTCCTTCGGGTTTTTCGTTGTGCTGCTTCTCGTTCCCGCGCTTCTGGCGATCCAAGGGGATATTGAACGGCAGATCGACGCGTTCAAGCGGGCGTTGAGGCTGAGACGGGGAACCCGCGACGCGGGAAATTCCGTGGTGTTGGCGGTGGGCGCGATCGCGGTGCTGTTCACCCTCACCATGGGGTGGGCGAGCTGGACGGGCGAGGCGCACCCGATCATCGCGGAGGGTCTGCCCGAGGACATGGCGGAGCAAGGACAGGTCGCCGCGGCGCTTGTGTTTTTTGAGGGCACCATATTCATATTGATCTGCGCGTATGCCCTCGGGGCCGCCATGATCGGCCTCCGTCGGTC
>JANQKA010000367.1 GCA_028281405.1 Hasllibacter sp.
AGCCCCCGCCGCCCTCAACCGACCAACCCGATACCAAACAATTACCAACCCGATTGGCACCCGAACCGCGCCGGCCAAACTTCGTTCCGTCCGGCCTCCTGCTTGGCGGCCCGCCCGTTCGTCACCAAAGCGATTCCACCCGTGGCCGCCCGCATCGGCGTGAAATGGAAGCCCCCCGCCGCCCTCAACCGACCAACCCGATTGGCGCCCGAACCGCGCCGACCAAGCTTCGTTCGTCCGGCCTCCGGCTTGGCGGCCCGCCCGATCGTCACCAAAGCGATTCCACCCGTGGCCGCCCGCATCCGCGTGAAATGGAAGCCCCCCGCCGCCCTCAACTGACCAACCCGATTGGCGCCCGAACCGCGCCGACCAAGCTTCGTTCCGTCCGGCCTCCTGCTTGGAGGCCAGCCCGATCGTCACCAAAGCGATTCCACCCGTGGCCGCCCGCATCGGCGTGAAACAGAAGCCCCCGCCGCCCTCAACCGACCAACCCGATACCAAACAATTACCAACCCGATTGGCACCCGAACCGCGCCGGCCAAGCTTCGTTCCGTCCCGGACTCCGGTTTGGCGGCCTGCCCGGCCGTTCGACCGCTCAACCGGAACTTCCCGGCCGGGGAACCGATGGTCGTCCGTTCCAATGCGCGACAGAAGTCGAAATTCCAATTTCCCCGCAATCCGCCGGCACGGTTTCCGCTCCGCGCCTCGGTGGCCTCCCGCCCGTTTCATCCCGATCAAGCGGTCACCGGTCGAAACGCCAAACCGCCGTTCCCAGCGCGAGGGTCAGGATCCCGGGCCGGTCCACCCGCCTCAACGGCGAACGCGGTCCACCCGGCCGCTCCTTCAACGTGAACCAGTGGGACCAGGGACAGCCCCTCGTCCGCCCGGCGAGCCCGCCGCCGACGCAAAGCGAACCATCCGCCGTCTCCACCGTCAGGGTGTCCGTGTAGACGATCACGCGTTCCGGCCGCCCGCCGTCCAGATCCGGAAGCCCGCCGTCCGGTTCGGGATGCCCCGCCGCGCAACCGGCCAGAAGCAGAACGGCCGCCGCCCGTCTCACAACGGCCAGATCATTGGAATGAGGAACGACGCCAACAGACCGATCGATAGGTTCAGCGGTATCCCGACCCTCAGGAAGTCGGTGAAGTGATAGCCCCCCGGACCATGGACGAGCATGTTGGTCTGATAGCCTATCGGCGTCGCGAAACTGGCCGACGCGGCCACCATCACCGCGATCACCAGGGGACGCGGGTCGATTCCCATCGCCGTCCCGAGGCCGATGGCGATGGGAGTGACCACCACCGCGACGGCGTTGTTGGAGACGAGTTCCGTCAGCACGGAGGTGAGAAGGTAGACCGCCCAAACGATCAGGAACGGAGGAAGCGAGCCAAGAAACGGGGCGAGAACCTCCACGATCAGGGCGACCGCGCCGGTGGCTTCGAGCGCCGCGCCCACCGCGAGCATCGAAAATATCAGCGCCAGGAGGCGGCCGTCGACGAAACCGAACGCCTCCTCGGCGTCCACGCAGCGCGTGAGAAGCACGATCGCGACCGCGATGATCGAAAGAAAGAAGATCGGAGCGGCCCCGGCGGCGGCGAGGGCGACCATGCCGAACAGGGTCGCCATGGCGATGGGCGCGTGGCCCCGCCTGTAGGCCTGGCCCGAGGGCCGGGCGATGTCGACCAATCCCACATCCAGGGCGAGGCGCTGAATGTCGTCGGCGGAGCCTTCGAGCAGCAGCGTGTCGCCCACGCGGATCACGACGCCGTCGAGTTGGCCTCCGATGTTCTGGTTCCGCCGATGGACCGCCAGCGGATACACGCCGTAGCGGCGGCGCAGGCGCAGCTGTCCGAGCGAACGCCCGATCAGGAGGCACCCGGGCGTGATCAGCACCTCCACGGTCGTGGTTTGGACGGACGAGAGCTTGTCGACGGGGCGAACCGCCTTGTCGTGCTGAATCCCCATGAGCTCGGCGATCTCGGTGCGCAGAACCACGCGGTCGCCCGGTTCGAGCTCGACGCCGGCCATCCCGCGGCGGAGGGAGGCGTCGCCCCGCAGGACATCGATCAGCCTGACCCCGTCGCGGTTGAACAATTCCGCCTCGGTCACCTTGCGCCCGACGAGATCGGAATCCTCCGGGATCGCGACCTCGGTGAAGAACTTCATCTTGGAGCGGTCGGACAGCAGGCCGGAGAGGCTGGACCGTTCGGGAAGCAGGCGCGGACCCGCGAGCCGCAGGTAGATCATGCCCCAGGCGACCAGGACGATGGTCAGCGGCGTGACCTCGAAGATGGTGAACGCCCGCAGGCCGTTGGCCCGCGCCACGCCGTCCACGAGGAGGTTCGTCGAGGTTCCGATCAGCGTCAGCGTGCCTCCGAGGATCGCGGCGTAGCTGAGCGGGATCAGGTATTTGGACGGCGCGCGGCCGAGAGATTTGGCGAGGCTCACGAACACCGGAATCATCACCACGACCACGGGCGTGTTCGAAACGATGGCCGACGAGGCGACGACGAAGGCCAGCATGGCGGCCAGCGCGAGCCGGGGCCTCTTCCGGGTCTTGCGCTCCGCGAAATGCGTGAACCAGTCGAGCGCGCCCGTCCTCACCAGCGCCCCCATCACCACGAACATGGCGGCGATGGTCCACGGGGCGGGATTGGACAACACCGCGAGCGCGGCCTGGTACGGAAGCAGTCCCAAGACGAGAAGGGCCGCAGCGCCGGCGACCGCGACCACCTCCGTCGGGTAGGATTCCGACAGGAACAGCGCGAACATCGCCGCGACCACGCCGAGGGTCAGCAGGGCGGCGGGCGTGGGGCCGAGGGCGAGGTCGAACATGGGTCTCCGGCGGGAATTCCAACGGCTCCGGGCAATACAGGAGAATCCGCCTTGGTGGAATCGGCCCGTGCCCCCTTGGCCTCCGCGCCGTCCATTCTCCATCGTCGGTTCCCCCCGGGAAACGGCCGGGCATCCTCACGTCGGCTCCCCGCCCTCCCGGCGCGGCGGAGCGCGCGGTCGCGTGAAGGAGACCGGGAAGCGGAATCACGCCCGCGCCGACCGCGACGACGCGAAGCGGGGGGAGTCGGGCAACACCGTCATCGACGGAGGCCCGAATCACGTGAAGGCTTGGAAATGGCCGGAATTCGCGCCGCGCCGTCGCGTGAAGGAGACAGGGAAGCGGAATCACGCCCGCGCCGACCGCGACGAAGCAAAGCGGGGGAGGCGGGCAAGACCGTCATCGACGGAGGCACCGAATCGCGTGAAGGCTTGGAAATGACCGGAATTCGCGCGGCGCCGTCGCGTGAAGGAGGCAGGGAAGCGGAATCACGCCCGCGCCGACCGCGACGACGTGGAGCGGGAAAGGAGGACAAGACCGTCATCGACGGAGGCACCGAATCGCGTGAAGGCTTGGAAATGACCGGAATTCGCTCCGCGCCGTCGCGTGAAGGAGACCGGGAAGCGGAATGACGTCCGCGCCGACCGCGAAGACGCGTTGCGAGGGAGGCGGGCAAGACCGACATCGACGGAGGCCGCGAATCGCGTGAAGGCATGGAAATGGCCGGAATTCGCGCCGCGCCGCCGCGTGAAGGAGACAGGGAAGCGGAATGACGCCCGCGCCGACCGCGACACGCGGAGCGTGAATGGCGGACAAGACCGTCATCGACGGAGGCACCGAATCGCGTGAAGGCATGGAAAGACCGGATTTCGCGCCGCGCCGACACGGATACCGACCGGATCGGCAATCCATGGCCTCCCGCCGCCGGCGTCACCGCCCATTCCGCCGCGCCGGCGGTCGCGGTTGCACGAGGGCGAGTCCCGCGAACATCGACAGTAGGGCGAGCCAAACCCAGCTCGAATAGGTCTCCGCCAGAATGAGGATGGCCCAAGCGACCCCGAAGCCCGTGACGAGATAGGACACCTGCGAGGCGAACACGGACCCGGAGCGTCCGACGAGCCAGACATAGGTGGCGTAGACCGCCGCGTGTATGACGGACGACGCGGTCAGCGCCGCCTCGGAGCGCCCCCAGGGCGGCGTCGGGTCGACGAACTGCCCCGTGAGGAGGGCGACGGGCAGGCTGATCGCCGCGGCGCAGATCGAGGCGCCGGTCAGAACCCGCACGGGATCGAGGCCGGCGGTG
Organism: Hasllibacter sp.; assembly: GCA_028281405.1. Classification (GTDB taxonomy): domain Bacteria; phylum Pseudomonadota; class Alphaproteobacteria; order Rhodobacterales; family Rhodobacteraceae; genus JANQKA01. Next base: position 4,137 of record JANQKA010000367.1, read on the forward strand.
CCGAACTTCGCGACATAATTGCCCTCCAGCCCGTAAAACGCCGGGGCGACGAGCGCGAGCGGCAGCCATGCGGCCATCGCCGGATCCGGCAGGCCGGCTTCGGGCGCCGCGATCAAAACGATTCCGAACAATCCGAGGAGCAGCCCCGCGAACCGGGGCGCGGAGAATTTGTCGATCCCCATCGCGAGGGCGATCGGAAAGGCGAACATCGGCACCGTGGCGATGGAGATGGACATGATCCCGGAGGGCAACCGCGCCGCGGCGGCGTAGCTCACGCCGTTGGGAAGAACCGTCCCGACGAGGGCGATGACGAGGTACAACCTGAGGTGGTCCGGCCCGAACGGCGGCGCCCGTCCCCGCAGCAGGCATATGAAGCCCAGGACCACCGCTCCGATGACCGCCTGCCAGAACACGAGGCCGAACGGTTGGTGTCCTCCGCCGACGGCGATCTTGGTCAGGGGTTGGGTCAAACCCCAGGCCGCGCCGCAAAAGACCAGAACGAGGACGAGCGCGGGTCTGTTCACCCGTCCCCTCCGGCCGGGCCCCTCCCCGAATAATTCCTCACCCCCCGGGCCCCTGCTGGGGAAGCAGGCCGCCCTGGCGGATCGGCGCGCAAGAAACCGCGCGCCCGGATTCGTCGTCGGTCTCCACGAAAAAACCGCACAGCGTCGCCTCCCCGTCCGCGGGCCGGAGCCTGCCTCCGGACATGCCCGAGACGAAGCGTTGCATCGGTTCGTCGATTTCCATCCCGATCACCGAGTGGAAATCGCCGCACATTCCGGCGTCGCTTAGGAAGGCGGTTCTATTGGACAGGATCATCGCGTCCGCCGTCGGCACATGGGTGTGGGTGCCCACGACCGCGGAGGCCTTTCCCGAGCAGAAATGGCCCATGCCCACCTTCTCCGAGGTGGCCTCGCAGTGGATGTCCACGAGGGTCGCGTTGACCGCGCGGCGGAGGGGATGGCGGACGAATTCCTCCTCCACGGCGGAGAACGGATCCGCGTAGGCCCGCTTCATGAACAGCTGTCCCAACACCTGCATGACCAGGATCTTCCTTCCGCGGCCCG
>JANQKA010000327.1 GCA_028281405.1 Hasllibacter sp.
CGGGTTTGGCGGCCACCGCCGCTTCGCGGGCCTCCTTGGACGATTCGCCGGTGGATGACGGGCATCGGGCCGCGGTCCACGAAGCGCCCGATCGGCGAATGGACCGCCCCGTCTCCGATCCGGAGGCCGCGGCCAATTCCGCGGATCATCTTGGACACGGGCGGACGATCCGCGGGAGAATTCGCGAAACACGCGGGACCGTTGGACGGCGAAGGGGCGCTGAGCCGCGGGGCTCGACGCGCCGCGAACCGATTCCGCCGCGGACCGAAGCCGGCGCGCGCCCCACCAGGATCGCCGAATCGGCCGGATCCCCGCCATTCCGCGCTGGTGACTCCGTCCGGCCCCGCGCCTATAACGCCGCGAAAAACGGACCACGGAGGCGACTCGTCCATGACCACTCTCGTATTCGGCCACAAATCCCCCGACACCGACAGTGCCGGATCCGCCATCATCTGGGCTTGGTATCTGTCCGAAGTCGCGGGTCATCCCGCCGAACCCCGATTGCTGGGAGAGCCGAACACCGAGGCGGCCTTCATGCTGCGACGTTGGAACCTGCCCAAGCCGGAAATCATCGAGGACGTGGCCGAAGGGACGCCCTGCGTGATCGTCGACACCAACAATCCCGCCGAACTTCCCGATTCGATCAACGACGCCGACGTGCGCGCGATCATCGATCACCACAAACTGACCGGCGGGATCGTCACCGCGGGCCCCATCGACATCACCATGCGTCCACTCGCCTGCACCGCCACCGTCATGCGCCGGCTCATGGGCGGCGCGGCCGCAAAGATGCCGGAATCCATCAAGGGAGCGATGCTGTCCTGCATCCTCTCCGACACGCTGGAGTTCCGCTCCCCCACCACGACCCCGGAAGACCGCGAATTGGCCGAAAGCCTCGCCGCGGACCTCGGCGTCGACATCCCCGCCCTCGCCGCAGAAATGTTCGCCGCCAAATCCGACGTCTCGTCCTTCTCGGACGCGGAACTCCTGCGCATGGACAGCAAGAAGTACGAAGTCGGCGGAGTCGGATTCCGCGTCTCGGTTCTGGAGACGACCGACCCCGAGGTTCCATTGTCCCGGAAGGAAGGTCTCGTGTCGGCCATGCCCGGCGTGGCCGCCGAGGACGGCGTCGACCACGTCCTTCTCTTCATCATCGACATACTCAGGGAGGAGGCGACGCTGCTCGTTCCCAACGGCGCGGCAAAGGCGGTGGCCGAAAAAAGCTTCGGCGTCCCGGTCGCGGGCGACACGGTGGTCCTGCCGGGCGTGATGAGCCGGAAAAAGCAGATAATCCCGTCGCTGAAAGTCTGACCATGACGCGCGTCATCCGGAGTTTCGCGGAAGTCTCGAACCGCTACCGGGCGGCGTTCGTGGATCTTTGGGGATGCGTCCACGACGGTTACCGGCCCTTCCCCGAAGCGGAGGAGGCGCTGCGTCGCTACCGCCGGGAGGGCGGCAAGGTCGTGCTGGTCACCAACTCCCCGCGCCCCCGGCTCGCGGTCGAGCGCCAATTGGGAAGGATCGGCGTCGACCCCGACTGCTGGGACGCGATCGCCACTTCCGGCGACAGCGCCAGGGCCGCGATGTTCCGAGGCGTCGTGGGCGCGAAGGTCCATCATCTGGGCCCGCCGAGGGAAATCGGCTTCTTCGAGGAAATGGCCATCGTGGACGACCCGGCGCCAATCGAACTCGTTCCGCTCGACGAGGCCGAGGGCATCGTCTGCACCGGCCTCGTGAACGACGAGACCGAAACCCCGGACGACTACCGCGACGCGCTTCTCCAAGCCCGGCGGAGAGGATTGAAGCTTCTTTGCGCGAATCCCGACATCGTCGTGGACCGGGGCGAACGGAGGGTCTGGTGCGCCGGCGCCCTTGCGGAAATGTATTCGGAAATGGGTGGAGAGAGCCTTTATTTCGGCAAGCCCTGGCCGCCGATCTACGATCTCGCCCGCCGGAGACTTCGGCTCCTGGACGACTCCATCGCCGACCCCGACATCGTCGCCATCGGCGACGGCATCCACACCGACGTCAAGGGCGCGGCGGACGAGGGCTTGGAGTCGATCTTCATCACCGGCGGCCTCGCCGCGCGGGAGACGGCCACCACCGATCAACCCGACCCCGCCGCCTTGAAGGAATTCCTCGCGAATTCCGGGATGTCGCCGGTACACGCCATCGGCAGACTGCGCTGAACGGAACCGAAAGCCCCATCGGCGGGAGCGTGACGAGATCCTCCCACGGCCACGCCATCGACGGGCGGCGGCGACCTCCGGCGCTCCGCGCTTGCAAGAGGGGTCCTCCGCGCTAGGATGCGCAGGGAACTTCACGCGCATAGGATCCGCGAGAGGCCATGATGCTGGACAATCTGCCGCGCGGCACCATCGTCATCGAGGAGCTCGAGGTCGGCATGACGCGCCACCTCGAGAAAACCGTGACCGACAGGGACATCGAACTCTTCGCCGAGGTTTCGACCGATAGGAATCCGGTGCATTTGGACGATGATTACGCCCGGGACACCATATTCGAGGGCCGCATCGCCCACGGAATGCTCACCGCCGGCTTGATATCCGCCGTCATCGGAGAGCAGTTGCCGGGGCACGGAACGGTGTATCTCGGCCAGACGCTGAAGTTCATGGCCCCGGTCCGCCCCGGCGACCGCGTCCGCGCCGAGGTCGTCGTCCGCGACATCGATACGCGCAAGCGCCGCGTGACCCTTGATACCCGTTGCCTCGTTGGCGACACGATTGTTCTCAAGGGCGAGGCCAACGTGCTCGCCCCATCGGCCAAGTTCGACTGATGGGCGCCACCGCGCCCGGAGCGCGCCGGAAAGCGATTCGTGTCCTGGGAAGCTGGACCGATGTGCCGCCGGACGCCCGCGGCGCCTCCGCGGCGATCGGCAATTTCGACGGGGTTCATTTGGGCCACCGCGCCGTGATCGACGCGGCGAGGCGTCCGCCGGCGGAATTGGGGGTCGTCACCTTCGAACCGCACCCGCGTGGATTCTTCGCCCCCGGCGGGGCGCCGTTCCGGCTGATGAATTCCGAAGCGAGGGCGAGCCGGCTCGGAAAGCTCGGCGTCGACACGGTATTCGAACTCCCCTTCGACGGGAGGCTCGCCGGCCTCGGCCCGGAGGACTTCGTTGAGGACGTGCTTCGGCGTGGCCTGGGATTGTCCCACGTCGTCGCGGGAGCCGACTTCCGATTCGGCAAGGGCCGCGCCGGAAACGCGTCAGTCCTGACGGACCTCTGCGCGGCCCGCGGCATCGACGTCACCATCGCTCCGCTGCTCGCGGTCGACGAAACCGAGGTCTCATCGACCGCGATACGCGAGGCGCTGACCCTCGGGAGGCCCCGGGACGCCGCGCGCATGCTGGGACACCGCCACCGGATCGAAGGCGAGGTGCTGCACGGCGAGAAACGCGGGCGCGGGTTGGGATATCCCACCGCGAACATGAGCATCGCCGGCCTCCATCCGCCCCGCTTCGGCGTTTACGCGGTGACCGTGGATATTCTCGACGGCCCCCACGCGGGATCCTACGGCGGCGCGGCCTCCATCGGGGTCAGGCCCATGTTCGGCGAAAACGCCCCCAATCTGGAGACCTTCCTTTTCGACTTCTCCGGCGACATCTACGGTCGGCGGTTGTCCGTGGGATTGGTGGAATGGTTGCGCGGCGAGGAGAAATTCGACGGGGTGGACGCCCTCGTCGCCCGGATGGCCGACGACTGCGCCCGGGCCCGGGAAATTCTGGCGGCCTCGGAATGACCCTGCCCGAATCGCCCGACCGCATCCGGGATTTTCCCGACTCGGCGGGCCACGTCCGCTCCCCGACCCTCCCGGACGATCCCGACGGGTCTAATATGGCCCGTTCCGAATCAATCGGCCGGTTTCCGGGAATCCGCCCGAATAGGCGGCCCGCCTCCGCCGAACGGGCGGTGCCCGGAGGCATCCGCGGTTCCCGACCGCCAAGGAGCCCGTCGTGCTTTCCGCGCGACGGCGGGAAAGTCGGCGGGGGCGAAGCGACTTCCGCCCGGATGGTCCGCGGCAACCTCCGGAATTTCGACGTCCCCGCCCGGACCCGAAAGATTTCGGAGGATACGGAATGACCCGATCAGGATTGCGCGACCGTTTCTGGGAGCGCTACGCGCTGTCGCAGCTCTCCCAAGCCGAATGGGAAGCGCTTTGCGACGGGTGCGGCAAGTGCTGCCTGCACAAGCTGGAGGACGCCGAAACCCGTGAGATATCCCTCACCCGCGTCGCCTGCCGCCTTCTCGACGACCTGGAGTGCCGCTGCGTCCATTACGATATCCGCCAACGTCTGGTTCCGGACTGCGTCGTGTTGACCCCCGGCAACATCGAAAAGATCTCATACTGGATGCCGCGGACATGCGCTTATCGGTTGCTCGCGGAGGGCAAGCGGCTCCGTGATTGGCATCCGCTCGTGTCGGGCGACCCGGAATCCGTCCACGCCGCCGGCGTTTCGGTGCGCGGGATCACGATCGGCGAGTTCGACACGCCCGAAGAGGAATGGGAAAACCACATCATGGAGGAGCCGGGAACATGAACTTCGCTTCGGACAACACGGGACCGGTCGCGCCGGAAATCATGGACGCGCTCGCCGCCGCCAACCGCGACTACGAAATGCCCTACGCGGCCGACGCGGCGATGGAGCGGGTCCGCGGCCTGGTCCGCGATCTCTTCGAGGCCCCGGACGCCGAGGTGTTCCTCGTGGCCACCGGAACCGCCTGCAACGCGTTGATCCTGGGCTGCCTCGGCGATCCCTGGTCGGCGATATTCGCCCACGAAAAATCCCATGTGGCCGAGGACGAGTGCGGCGCGCCCGAATTCTTCAGTTTCGGGGCGAAGGTGCGCGAAGTGCCCGGCCCGGGCGGAAAGATGGACCCCGGCGCGCTGCGCCGCATGATCGGGCAGCACCACGCCGACGTTCACTCCGTGGAACGCGGGCCCGTTTCGATCACCCAGGTCACGGAGGCGGGCACCGTCCACACGCTGGAGGAATTGGCGGAACGAACGGGCGTTGCGCGGGATTTTGGTCTCCGGACTCACATGGACGGAGCACGGTTTTCCAACGCCGTCGCCGCGCTCGGATGCGCGCCCGCGGAAATGACCTGGAAGCTGGGCATCGACGCGGTGTCCTTCGGCGGCACCAAGAACGGATGCATGG
>JANQKA010000383.1 GCA_028281405.1 Hasllibacter sp.
GACGCGGCGTGGATGCTTGGCTTGGGAGCGGTCGGTCTGACCCTCGCGTACGGGCTTGCCCGCCTCGGAAACGTCGGATTCCAGCAATTGCGCGACATGATCTTCGCCAAGGTCGGCCACCGGGCGCTGCGGCGGATCGCCTTGGAGACCTTCCGCCATATCCACGCCCTGTCGATGCGGTATCACATCGCGCGCAAGACCGGCGGATTGTCGCGCGTCATGGAGCGGGGCGTGAAGGGGGTCGAGTTCCTGCTGCGGTTCCTGCTGTTTTCTATCGGGCCGCTGGTCCTCGAACTTATCCTGATCGCCGCCGTCCTCTTCTTCGTGTTCGACGTATGGTATCTGATCGTCGTCACCCTGACCATCGCCGCGTACATTCAATTCACCTTCAAGGTGACCGAGTGGCGGGTGAAAATCCGCAAGGTCATGAACGATCAGGACACAGACGCGAACCAAAAGGCCATCGACAGCCTGCTGAATTTCGAGACGGTGAAATACTTCGACGCGGAACGCCGCGAGGCCGAGCGCTACGACGGGGCCATGGCGGGATACGAGGCCGCGTCCCTCAAGACGTCCTATTCGCTCGCGTTCCTGAATTTCGGACAGTCGGTCCTGATCACGGCGGGCCTGCTGGGGGTGATGGTGATGGCGGCCATCGGGGTTCGCAGCGGGGAACTGACCGTCGGCGATTTCGTCATGGTCAACGCCTACATGATCCAGATCACCATGCCGTTGAATTTCCTCGGCACCGTCTACCGGGAAATCCGGCAATCGCTGATCGACATGGGGGAAATGTTCGAGCTGCTGGGCCAGCCTGCGGAGGTTTCCGACAGGAAGGGCGCCCGGGATATCCGGGTCGCGGGAGGAGAGATCGTGCTCGACGACGTGCGGTTCGGCTACGAACAGGACCGCGAAATTCTCCGGGGCGTCTCGCTGCGCGTGCCGCCCGGGGGCACCGTGGCCATCGTGGGGGCGTCGGGATCGGGCAAATCCACCATCGGTCGCCTCCTGTTCCGGTTCTACGACGTCTCTTCGGGGGCCGTCAGGATCGATGGACAGGATGTGCGGGACGTGACGCAGACGAGCCTTCACAACGTGATCGGCGTCGTGCCCCAGGACACGGTGCTGTTCAATGACACCATATTCTACAACATCGCCTATGGCCGCCCGGACGCGGAGCGGAGCGAGATCGAGGCGGCGGCGCGGGCGGCGGAGATCCACGAGTTCATCTCGAGTCTGCCCGACGGCTACCAAACCATGGTCGGCGAACGGGGCCTCAAGCTTTCGGGCGGAGAGAAGCAACGCGTGGGAATCGCCCGGACGATCCTGAAGGATCCGCCGATCCTTCTGCTCGACGAGGCGACTTCGGCCCTCGACACCGAAACCGAGCAGGAAATACAGCACTCGCTCAAGATGATGGGAAAGGGGCGCACGGTGATCACCATCGCGCACCGCCTGTCGACCATAGTCCACGCCGACCGGATCGTTGTGCTCGACCGCGGACAGATCGTCGAGGAGGGCGGACACGAACAACTATTGCAGCGCAGGGGACGCTACGCCGCGCTTTGGTCGCGCCAACAGGCGGAGGAAGCGCGGGTGGCGGTCGCCGCGGAATGATATCCAATTCGCCAAAGGGCGTTGAACCGCTTTTGACTCGCCCGCGATCGTAAACGCTGTTCCTGGTCCGGTATCCGGCTGAATACGGAGGATGTCGAGCGGAATGCGCTCGTTCACGCCAAACCGCCGGACCCGTCCCGAGAGACCTTCCCTTCCGACATGAATCCGGAGTGAATCCCACCGCCATCCCTTGTGTGAGGCACCCGTCCCGATACCGATTTGGAAGAGGATGCGGGTCCGCGCGCGTTCAGAATCGTGGCCGCGGAGGCGTCGGGATCGCTCCGGCGAACGGTCATATGACCAAAAATTTCTGAGCCATCCAGAATACCGCGGGAGCGGGGAAGGATCTCGCCCGCAAGCCATTGGGCGGATCGCGATGGGTTGACCACCCAATCCGTCGAGCTGTTCGACGCGCTCGGCAAGCTTATCGAATTCGTTCCGCTTGCCGGCCAATCGCACGATCTGTAGCTCTTCGATCCGCGGATTAAAAGTGTTTCGCAAGAAGCGTTCATCTCGGACAAGACGCACAGCGCGGCTGGCGGCCGAAGAAACTCGGCGAGCGGGCGCCGAAGGTTTAGGTATTGATGCCACATGGACCCGACCGTGGGCGGGAAGGGAAAACGGTATCAATTTGTTCAAAATGCGCCACCGGGTCGAGAATCTTTCCGCGATCATCAAGGAAAACATGGGAATCACGACGAAGAGCCACAAGTGCGGTTGCTCCCGCCGGTGCCACACGGGATCGCCGGACTTCGCGAGATGAATGTCAACAGGTATTGGGAATACAGAATTTATGTCGCGAAGTGGAGTGCCGTCGCTTGATGGAAACGGTGGGAAATCCGCGTGAAGATCGACATGTATCGTTTGAGCACGA
>JANQKA010000333.1 GCA_028281405.1 Hasllibacter sp.
CTGGTTGGGCGACGTCCATTTTCGGCCTCGAACTTTGACGCCCACTCCCTCTTGTGCCGTTTATAGAGGGCGTAAGCGGTCAAGCCAATGGCCTCATTGGGGTCCGAGGCGAGCAGGTCGAAAAGGGGGTTGCCGCTCACTGGAGATCCTCCGGCATGGGGTCCGGCTCCAGATTCCTCAGAGCTTCGTCGGCGGCCGCGGACGCCGATTTGAAGGCGGCGCGGCTCATCGTGATGACTTCGGTTCCGTCGGGCAGGAACTCGGAGACGAACACGCCGGTGCCATTCATGGGTTCGTTCTCCTTTTGCACCCGATAGATCTTTTTGGGTTTGGGGCGGTCCATCTTCGTCTCCCTTGAAGTCAAGCCCGGTTGGGCGGGTTTGGTCGAGTATGTAAATTCTCCGCCGGTCATTGCAAGGCCTTTCCAACATGTGGTGGATCCTCCCGCCGTGGCCCCGCCGCCCACCCGCCGTGGCTCCGCCGGACACGCGACGCGGGCGACACCCAAGACGCCGGGGGGAGCGGTTCGTCTTGTTTCAGTGATTCCGTGTGGCGGGCGGTCGCCCGCTTCAAGCGGCGAGTTCCGCCATCCTCCTCGGCCCTCCCGCGGGGCAATTCCAGGATGATGTCGGTCGTCGGCGGTTCCCGTGTCCGACTTCTCGGGGTTCGGGGTTCATTCCCGATGGCGCCGGGTCTCTTGGCCACAGGTCCGCGTTTCGCCGTGGAACGCCCCCCGGGGGCGCGGGAGGGTTTGCCGCAAATTGGCTCCGACTGCGGTTGGATTTCCCGTGGCGCGTCTCGACGACAGACATCCTTCGCTTCGACCGTGCCCATTGTGTGGAACACGCATCGACACCGCGCGTGGTGGATTTCCCTCGGCCGGTTCAGGCCCACCGGGGCCGGGGAGTAACTCGGCTTCGCGTCCTGATTCGGGTGGATGGCGGCCGAATCCCCATGTGTCCGTGGCCTCCGCAATTCGCCCTTTTTGTCTGCGTGGACGGTCATTTTGCGCATGATCGCGGCGATGAAGCATTCGGCGGCGGTTCCGCTCAAACGAAGGTTTCCGGCCATGGCCGCGGGATCATTGTTGTGGCGCACGGCGAAGCCCGCTTGCCGGTGGACCGCCTTCCCCATTCGGCGGCGTCCACGGGGGACGTCTCCTTTCCTCGCCGCTGCCGATCCGCTTCGGAACGGTGGGGCGGAGTTGGCCGGCGGCGCGGCCCGCATACCTGAGAGAATCCCGACACCGATATCTCGAGGAGCGGGGTGTAAGGCGTGACCGTCCGCTTTCCGGAACCCGCGGATCATTCGCCGCCTTCCCGACAGGCTGTTCCGGGACGGTCGTGGTGGTCTCGCGTCCGCGCGGGAGCTTTCGAGGTGGCGCGCGTGACGCACGGCGCATCCCTGTGGTTTCCGCGTCCGCGCCGCCACTTCGCCGTGGGTCTTGAGGGCGAGGCGACCGCGACGGTGGTCTTCGCGTCCGCGCGGGCGCTTCGTATCCCGACCATGGGAGAAAGGACACGGTAAGGTGGTCTTCGCGTCCGCGCGGGCGCTTCGGGCCTCCATGTATTCCTACCATTTGGCGCGTTGTGGTCTCCGCGTCCGCGCGGGCGCTTCGCTCTCCACGCCGCCGAAACCGCCCGGGCGGGTGAGGTATTCGCGACCGCGCGGGTGATTCGGCGTTGCCGAACCGGAGCTTTGGCCGACGACGTGGTCTCGGCGCCCGGCGTTTGAAACGCTCATGCTCTCGTCGGGGCGCTGGTTTGAATCTGGTCTCCGTGCCCGCGGCGGGTGATTCGCGAATTGGACGCGGCGACGGGGAGTGTGACGGTGGTCTCCGCTCCTGGCCGGTGAATCGGGATGGGAAATGGCGGAGGCGGATCCCCCTAACCCGCGCGGGCGGTTCGATTGTCGCGAGGCGGAAAATCAACACCGTGACAAGCGAATTTCTCGCGTCCGCGCGGGTGATTCGCTGGCCCGTGTCAACGTTATGCGGGGAACCGGAGCGTTCCCCGCTCCCGTGTGGGCGATGCGATCGCGGTTCCTCCGCCGTCTTGGGCGAGATGGCTTCGGCCCCCGCGCTGGCGGGGTGATTCGTTCCCACGCCGCTGTTCCGGCGTCCGGGGCGCTGCGCCCGCTCGGGTGATTCGGACGATTGCGCGGGCGTCGTGGATGGTGCGCTGTTGCGCCCGTGCCCGCGCGGGTGATTCGGACCGCAAGAGCCTCGACTTCCACGTCCGGCTGTTGCGCCCGTGCCCGCGCGGGTGATCCGGTTTGCGCGACCTTGATCGGCTCGACGGGGTCGCTGCGCCCGCGCGGGTGATTCGGAGATTTCGCGTCTTCCGTCCATTCCTTCAATGTTGCGCCCGAGGGGGTGATTCTTTCGTGCATTGGTCGAAGTCGCTCATTTCCGAGTTGCGCCCGTGCCCGTGAGTGATTCGGACGATATCGCGGGAGTCGTGGATGGTGCGCTGTTGCTCCCGCGCCCGTGCGGGTGATTCGCGGGGAACTTTCCGACGCCATTCCCCCGATAACTTGCGCCCTCTCCCGCGCGGGCGATTCGGAGGTTCCCATCGACATGCTTTGGCTCAATTCCCGTGCCCGCGTACGCACGGGTGATTCGGAGTGTGTGACGGTGAGATAACGGCGTGTTGCTCCGTGCCCGCGTGCGCGCTGGTGATTCGCATCCCAACTGATCGACGTGATTTCCCCGATTCCGGTTCCCGCGCGCGGACGATTCGACCGACTCCCCAAACCTCCACATGCCATTCCTCACCGTTCCCGCGCGCGCGGATGATTCGAATCGGGAAATTCTCGCCGTCGCCGAACAGGACCCGTTCCCGCGCGCGCGGATGACGCGGATGATTCGTGCGACGGACGGCTTGGCGTATCCCGGGCCGCCCCGTTCCCGCGCGCGCGGATGATTCTCCCGCGTTTGGCCCCGCCCGGCGGATGGGATCCCCGTTCCCGTGCGCGCGGATGATTCGGAGTGCCCGTCCACGCTGAACGCGCCCCAAAGCCAGTGCCCGCGCGCGCGGGTGATTCGACGGAATGGCCGGAGGGCACGGTCAACCGCACCCCGTTCCCGCGTGCGCGCGGGTGATTCGGGAAATCGAGCAGGTGAACGGAGAAATCTCGGCCCGCGCCCGCGCCCGCGGGTTATTCTGAAGAAATTCGTGCGCCAAAGGAGAGCCGCCCCGTGCCCGCATACGAGCGGGTGAGTCGCTGGAGACCGGGATCCCGACCGACCCCCTCCCGCGCGTTTCATGCCGGGGCGGATGATTCGCGGGAGGCCGGGCCGGGATTTCCCCTGTCGCCGCGCTCCCGCTCCCGCGCGGGCGATTCGAATTCGCCGGTTCCGCGATGCCCGTGACGGGGCGCGCGGGCGGAGCCGGGTGATTCGCCGCCTATGTGTCGAACCGGACCGGCCGCCCGGGACGCCCGGACCAAGCCGGGGAATTCGGGGTTGAACAACCACGCCCTCCGGTGGAATCTTCGATGGTGTGGCGTTTTTGCGACACCCGCCGATCATTCGGTCCCGGGTGGACCGCGCGAGTTGCGCGGCGCGGCGGCGGCACTAATTTGGAGGACGCCTCGGGCGCCAGGGCGCGATCTAACGGCGCGGCAACCATGGAGACCAAACTGACCCAACTGATGGAGGCGGTTCGAGATGGAACCGCGGACCACCCCGGCGGAAAGCCGCCGGATTTCGCGCGGGGCGACGAGACGCTCTCGCTCGTGCGCGGTTCCCTTGAAGACGGCAAGGCCGAGGATATCGTCGCCATCGATCTTCGCGGCAGGACCGAACTGGCCGATCACATGGTCGTCGCCACCGGGCGTTCGTCGCGCCAGGTCACGGCCGTGTCGGAGCACCTCGTGGAGAGCCTCAAGCGCGCCGGGCGACGGACGCGGGTCGAGGGCAAGGAGGCCGGCGACTGGGTGTTGATCGACGCGGGCGACGTGATCGTCCATGTGTTCCGTCCGGAGGTGCGCGAATTCTACCAGATCGAGAAGATGTGGATGCCGCGGGCCTCCACCTGATCGGATGAAGGTGAGAATCTGCGCGGTGGGCCGGTCGAGGTCCGGCCCGGAACGCGCGCTCGCGGACGATTATCTGGACCGCTTCGCCCGGGTCGGCGGGAACGTCGGTCTGGGGCCGGCCCGGGTGACCGAGGTCGACGCGAAGGGGGCGGGACGCGACGCCGAGTCGGCGCTGCTCGAGCGCGCCGCATCGGGAGCGGTCTGGACATTGGACGAGCGCGGCGAGGCGCTCACTTCCCCGGGCTTCGCCCGGGCTCTCGCCGAAGCGCGCGACGGGGGCGTTCGGGAATTGTCGATCCTGATCGGCGGCGCGGACGGCCTCGCGGAGGAACTGCGAAGCAAAAGCCGGCTCTCCGTGAGCTTCGGACGCATGGTCTGGCCCCACATGCTGGCGCGCGCGATGCTCGCCGAACAACTCTACCGAGCCGCGTCGATCCTCGCCGGAGGGCCGTATCACCGGGAATGAGCGGACGGCGCGCCTCCGCTCGGCGTTGAGGCCGGACGCGGCCCGGGTTAGGGCCGCGGCGGCTTTGGTGGGAACACATCCCCGGTGGTCGAAAGCGTCGGCGTCCTCCAATGTCGCGGGTTGTGCGACCGGAATCCGGGGCCGCCGATTCCGACGGAACTCCGGCGCTCATCCTCCGGTAAGCGCGGGGGCCGCGCCGACCGCCGCCCGGAATTCCGGGCCGCGCCCGAAAAAAACAAGGGGAACGCCGCGCCATGACCGAAACGCGCCCGGTGACGCTTTGCATTCTCGACGGATGGGGGCTGTCCGACGACGAGGAGGGCAACGCGCCAAGACTCGCCAGGACTCCGAACATGGACCGGCTGATGGAGACCTGCCCGAACGCCACCCTGATCACGCACGGCCCGGATGTGGGACTGCCGCCGGGCCAGATGGGCAATTCCGAGGTCGGGCACACCAACATCGGAGCGGGGCGGGTCGTGCCGATGGATCTCGGCCGGATCGACCAAGCGGTCGCGGACGGAACCTACGCCGGAAACGGGGCGCTTCGCGGCTTCGTGCGCCGATTGAGGGAGAGCGGCGGGCGCGCTCACCTGTTCGGCGTGATTTCCGACGGCGGCGTCCACGGTCACATCGATCACGTGTCGGCGACGGCGCGGATCGTCGCGGACGCCGGGGTGCCGGTGGTGATCCACGCCGTGACCGATGGGCGGGACACCGCGCCGCGCTCGGCGGGGAAGCACATGCGCGGCCTTCTCGCCGCGCTTCCGGAGGGCGCGCGGGTCGGCACTGTGATCGGACGGTATTTCGCGATGGACCGGGACAACCGATGGGACCGGGTGCGCGATGCCTGGGAAGCCATCGCCCTGGGCCGGGGATCCCGGAGCTCGGAAAATCCGGCCGCCGCCGTCGACGAGGCGCTCGCGCGCGGCGAAAGCGATGAATTCATCCGCCCGACGACGATCGGGGGATACGCCGGATTGGCCCCGGAGGACGGGATGTTCTGCCTGAATTTCAGGGCGGACCGGGCGCGGCAGATCATGTCGGCCCTCGTCGACCCGGCGTTCGACGGGTTCGACGCGACCGCGGCCCGGCCCGGCCCGCGCGCGGTCCTCGGAATGGTCGGGTACTCCGACCGCCTGTCGGAACTCATGGACGCGGTGTTCCCGAAGGCGGTGATTCGAAACACGCTCGCGGCTTGGGTCTCCGCGAAGGGACTGCGGCAATTCCATTGCGCCGAGACGGAGAAGTACCCGCACGTCACCTTCTTTCTCAACGGCGGCAATGAGGCCCCGGAGCCGGGCGAGGACCGGCACATGCCGAGGAGTCCCGACGTGGCCACCTACGATCTGGCTCCGGAGATGAGCGCGGCGGAGGTGGCGGGGGCCGTGGCCGGTGCGATCCGGGACCGCTACGACTTGATCGTGGTGAACTTCGCCAACCCCGACATGGTGGGCCATACCGGCGATCTCGCCGCCGCCGTCGCGGCCTGCGAGGCGGTCGACGCGGGCCTCGGAAAGCTGCTGGAGGCGCTCGAGGGTGTCGGGGGGCGCATGGTGGTTTGCGCGGATCACGGCAACTGCGAGACCATGATCGATCCGGAGACTGGGGGCGCCCACACGGCGCACACGCTGAATCCCGTGCCGGTGGTCGTGGTCGGATCGTCGGCGGCGCGGGTCGAAGCGGGTAGGCTGGCCGATCTCGCGCCGACGGTGCTGGAGTTGATGGGCCTCGACGCGCCCCGGGAGATGACGGGAAGATCGCTTTTGGCGTGACGCCGCGACCCGCGGGAACGCCGTTTGCGACGTCGTGAGCCACGCCCGGCGAAGCCCCCCGTCGCGGCGTCCGGCGACGCGTGGGAGGCGACGTCCGTGAGCCATGCCCGCGAACACACCCGTCTCCGCGTCAGGGGAACGCGGGGGCGCGCGCGACGCCCGGGGCGGCGAAAACCGCCCGTGTTCCGACGCGCCGGAACCCGCGGCGGAGCGGGATTACGCCGCCGTCGGACTTGCGTCGCGGTCGGTTTGACGCCGCCGGGAACACGGCCTATATTCGGTTGCTTGCGGATGGCGCGCCGGACCCCGTGACGGAGGCGGCGCGGGGCCGGAGGCCGCGTGTCGCGGTCGGACGGGAATGCGGTCGGAACGCCGGAAACGTCCCGCCCGCGTGGAGGTGGAAATGAAGAGTTACATGTTTGCCGCCGCGGGCGGCGCGCTTCTCGGCGGGATATTGAGCACACAGCTGATCGGGCCGCTGACCGCGCAGGAGGCGCGGGGGAACGAATCGCTTTACGAGCAGCTCGACCTGTTCGGCGAAATCTTCGAGGGCATCCGGTCGGGATATGTGGAGGAAGTCGAGGATTCCGACCTGATCCTGGCCGCCATCAACGGGATGCTGACCTCGCTCGACCCGCATTCGTCCTATTTGGCTCCGGAGGATTTCGGAGACATGCAGATCCAGACCCGGGGCGAATTCGGCGGCCTCGGCATCGAGGTGACGCAGGAGGAGGGCTTCGTGAGGGTCGTCTCGCCGATGGACGGCACCCCGGCGGACCTCGCGGGCATCGAGGCGGGCGATTTCATCACGCATGTCGACGGCGAAAGCTTGCTGGGTTTGACGCTGGATCAGGCCGTCGAAGCCATGCGCGGCCCGGTCGGCTCCGAAATCGTCGTCACCATCGTGCGCGCGGGCGTCGACGAGCCCTTCGACGTCACCGTGGTCAGGGACACGATCAAATTGAGGGCCGCCTCGGTCCGCCTCGAGGGAAACGTCGCGGTCATGCGCGTGACGACCTTCAACGAGCAGACCTACCCGAACCTCCAGGCCGGGCTGGGCGAGGTCGCCGAGGAGTCGGGCGGGTTGGAGAACCTCACGGGCGTCATCCTCGACCTGCGGAACAACCCCGGCGGACTGCTGGAACAGGCGATCAGGGTTTCCGACGCCTTCCTCGATGAGGGCGAGATCGTTTCGACCCGCGGGCGCGATCCGGAGGAAAGCTGGCGCGTCAACGCCGAACCGGGGGATCTGACGGAGGGCAAGCCCATGGTGGTGCTGATCAACGGTGGCTCGGCTTCGGCGTCGGAGGTTGTCGCCGGCGCCCTGCAGGACCACAACCGGGCCATCGTCGTGGGCACGAAGTCCTTCGGCAAGGGATCCGTGCAGACGATCGTTCCCCTGCGTGACGGCGCGGCGGCCATGCGTCTGACCACGGCGCGTTACTACACCCCTTCGGGACGCTCGATCCAGGTGCTCGGCGTCAGCCCGGACATCGTGGTGGAGCAGCCGCGGCGGGACCGCGCCGGTGGCGGGCCGGATGGAGAGGGCGAGGATGCCGCCTCCGCTCGCGGGAGATTCGAGAGCGACTTGCGCGGGGCGATTTCCAACGACTCCCTGACCGAGGCCGAACAGGAGCAGATCCGGATCGAGCAGGAGGAGGCGGAGGAGGCCGCGAGACGGCGCGTCGACGACTATCAGCTCTCCTACGCCGTGGATATCCTGAAGGGCCTCAACGCTTTCTCCCCGCCCTCGGCCCCGACCGAGTAGCGGCGGGCCATGGTGGATCGGCCCTATAGATCCTGCGCCGGCGTCGCTTTGGTCGACGCCCGGGGTTTTTTGTTCGCCGGGGAGCGTGTCGACACGCCCGGGGCGTGGCAAATGCCCCAGGGCGGAGTGGACCGGGGCGAATCGCCGCGGGAGGCGGCGCTCCGGGAGTTGCGCGAGGAGACGTCGGTCACTTCGGTGGAAATCCTGATGGAGACCTCCGGCTGGGTGACCTACGACCTGCCCGAGGATCTCCGGGACGGCCTTTGGGGCGGGAAGTTCCGCGGGCAGAAGCAGAAGTGGTTCTGCGCCCGGTTCACCGGGCCGGAAAGCGAAATCGCGGTCGACGTGGAACACAGGGAGTTTTCGCGCTGGAGATGGATGGACCGGGACGAATTGATGGCGTCCATCGTGCCGTTCAAACGGGACGTGTACCATCGGGTGCTGTCCGAATTCTCCCGCTTCATCCATTGACCCGGAAATTTTCACGGATGGACCGACGGCCGGTCGGTTTCCGGTGACGAATCTCCCCACGACCTTCCGATCCGATCACCCACAGCCGCGCCGCCGCCGGCGGTCATACTCGACAGGGAACGCCTCCATGACTGGAACCGCCACGCGCATCGCCGCCGCGACCGCATCGCTCCTGCTTGCCGCCTGCGGTGGCGGAGGCGGCGGTTCGGGAGGCGCCGCGGCGGACAACCGCTATGAACCCCTTCGGGGGTCCACCGCCGGTACCGACAGCGCGCTTGGCGGAGTCGCCGTTCGATGGGACGGTCCCGGCGACGTGGTGTCCTTGGCGTCGGTCGATGGATTTTCGATTTCCCGGGTGACGGGAATGCTGGAACGCTCCACGGGGCGCGTCGCTTTGACGATGTCGGCGGGGGACGAGTCGTCGGAACTCGTGGACGGCGACGGTTTCGACGCGGTCGACGTCCTGCGCGACGACGGCTCCGATGGCGGGTCCGACGACGGCTCCGATGGGGGCTCCGACGACGGCGCCAATGGCGGCTCCGGCGGCGGCGCGGTGGTGTCCCGGCCGGACGTGGAGTTCACTCCCCGGACTTACCAATACGTGATGCCCTACAGATGGGAGTATTCCTTCGGGTCCGTTCCGGTCAGATCCGCCCGCGTGGCACGGGGCGTGTTCGGGGTCGTCACCATGGACGACGACGTTCCGTCGGGGGAGGGGAGCGGGACGGCCTATTATTCCGGCACGGCCGCCGGACGGGCCGTCGTGGTTTCCTCCGTGGGCGGAGGCTCGGTGGAGACCGCCTACAATCTGAACACGGGAACAAGTTTGATCATCGCCGATTTCGAAAGCGGGACGGTCAGCGCGACCCTGGGCAATTTCGAGGTGGAGAACGCCGAGAGCCGTTTGCCCGCCCAAGGTGTTTCGTTCGGAGCGATCACCGCCGAAATGACGATCGACGGCAACCGATTTTCCGGAACGGACGTGGTGGTGGAGAACGGCGCTTTGTTGGGGGGAGACAGGCAGGGAGGCGCCGAAGGCGCGTTCTTCGGCTTCGATATGGCCGATTCGCATCCGGACGAGGTCGGGGGCGTCGCCGTGGTCCGGGGGACCGCCGGCCATGTCGGCGTCGTGTTCCTGGCCGATTGAGCGAAGCGGCGTCAGGGCGCGGTCCGCGTCCGCGCGGGGACGGCGGTTTCCCTCCCGCGGTTTATCCGCCGCCGAGGGCTCGCCGCTTCCGTTCGGGCTGTCCGCGTCCGGCCCTGAAATTCCACCGACGAGGATCGGTCACTCCGAGAGGCGGTGCTTGAACGCGCCGGACGCGGTGGCGATTTTCTCGCCCGTCTCGTCGGTGACGAGGCCTTCCGCGAAGAACACCGATTTGCCTCCGCCCGTCCGCCACCCCTTAGCGATCAGCAGGCCGCCTCGTGGTCGGGACAGGTAGGAAATGTTCAACGTGAGCGTGAGACCTGTGATCCGGCCCGTTTCAGAGTAACAGCCCGCGTAGCCCATCGCGGTGTCGAGTAGGGTCGCGTGAACGCCGCCATGGGGCAGACCGGCGCGGTTCCGGAGTTTGTCTTGGACGGGCAGGTGGATGACGCAGCGGCCGGGCGCCCATTCGACCAGATCGAATCCCACGAGATCGCGGAACGGATAGATGGGTTCCTCTCGGGCGCGGCGTTCGTATTGGGCGTCGTTCGTCATATCGCTGTCGTTCCTCTTCCACGGAGATGGCGGATCGGATGGAATATAGGGCGATTACCGCTCGCATGGCACTGGGGTCCGTCGCGGATTCGCGGCGAATCGGTCGGGCCGGCGCGTGGTTGCCGTCGGAGCTGGACCGGGAGGCGCCCGGGCGGAAATCATGGTAGATTCTCCGATTATGCCCGTCCACCAGACATCCTTCCGGTTCGCCGCCGGGCGACCAGCCTCCGGCGGAAACCCGGGCAGGCCCGCTTCCGGCTACTCTCCGGCGAGACCGAATTCCCCGTCTCGAAGCTCGATTCCCCAGTTCCAGAAGGCATCCAAGGCATCGATTGCACGGAACGGCGGAGCATGTCTGGTCGCTGGCCGGCGTCCGAACCGGGTCTTCGGGGATGGGACAATTTTTCGACTTCGAACTTCGACCCGTTCCGGTCGGGGGGTGGTTGGCATCGCTTCGCGTGCGCGCCATGATTGATGATGATTGGCTCAGAAGTGCGATTGGCGATGAGCGGCTTCGCCTCGCATCGGTCGAGGCAAGCCGACGTTGGCGCGCTCCTGCCATTAAGATGTCCGACGGCAATGTCGACGACCAGGAATTCCGATTCGTCGCAATCGCGATGGAGCTGCGGCTGTGGGATCTACTTTTGGCCGGGGAACCTGCGGCTCGGACCCGCGCCGCGGCTGCCGAGACGTTTCATATCGCCGGAACCTTGGCGTGGCCCGATGAACCACTTGAGGCCGCGCGGCGGCTCGTGGAGTTGGGTTGCATCGCGGTGATTGGAGACCGTACCTCCGATTTTCGACGCATTGTCACGGAGCGCGGATTCCCTGACCTCCCGCTCGATTCGGATGATTGGGGAATCAGGGTCCAATCCACTATTTTGTTGGCGTGGCTGCTTCTCCTAGGGAAGAGAGGTCGGGACAATCTTGAAGCCGTTCGGGAGATGGTCGTCGCCATTCGCGGGTCACAGCGGGAATACGAGCCGGGATTCCTGAAGGAGGCGGAGATGCGCAAAGATGTTCATCCGGCATGGGCACTCATGGCGAACTACCATCTGGCCAAAGCCGCGGAGATTTTGGCCGCGAACCCCGGTCAGGGGCTGGTTGATAGTCGGTCCGAAATCCGCGCTCAGTTGGAGACTCAGTTCGATTTTGCGATAAACGCTTCATACCGGGGCCGTCTGATCGAACTGGAGAACATGTCGTGGATTTTGGTCTGGGCCGCCCGGATCATGGTCGACAATGGCATCTGAACGGTGGCCCGCGCGGCGGGTGGACGAAACACGCGATTCGATGTTTCGGCGATCGCGCGAAAACTCCCAATCCTCGAAATGCATCTCCTCCTCTTCAATCGGGACAACGACGCGAGCCATCGGCCTTCGGTGATAACCGCGATGATCGACCGCGGAAGGCTGGAAATGGCAGCGGAAACTTGGGGACGAACACGCCCTCTGTTGACGAAAGCACCGGCGAACTTCAACGATTCGTATTGAGCCTGTTCCGCACGCGTTGCCGATTCCATTTGACCGCCGGCGTTTCATTGTCCCGCGCGGAGATGAACGCGGAGTCCATGCCTTAATCACAGGCCGACTCATGGAGATATTGGTCGCGGCCAGTGGTTCGGAACGCGCCTGTTCGTTTACCGGTCGGATTCCCCGCGATCGGGTGATTGTGATCGGAAAGTGGATTGGATGGCTGCGCCGGAATATCACGGACACCCTCCCGCGGCGGATCGCGGAATTCCGGAATTGGCTCCGACCGCGCGGCGCGCGGCGGGTCTCACTCCAACGCTTTCAGACCGCTTTCGGCGAATCTCGGAACCAAGGCTCCCAAGGCCAGGCCCCGCTCGGGATTGGATGCGTTGCCGTCGAGTGCCCGCTTCATCACGCCTTGGAGGATCGCGCCCATGCGGAAGAAGGCGAAGGCGAGGTGAAAGCCGAAGTCGTCGATGCCCGGTATGCCGCGCCTGCGGCAATAGTCCGCGATGAATTCCCCGTCCGTCGGCAGTCCTTCCGCCGCGCGGTCGACGCCCTCGAGGCCGCGTCCCTCGGATCCCGTCGGCATCCGCCATTGCATGATCACCGCGGCGAGGTCGGAAAAGGGATGGCCGAGCGTGGAAAGTTCCCAGTCGAGCAGGGCCCGGCATTCCGCCCCGTCGGGAGAGAAGATCATGTTGTCGAGGCGGAAGTCGCCGTGGACGAGGCAGGTTTGCACGTCGTCCTTCGGCATTCTCCCGGGCAGTTCGCGGATCAATCGGTCCATGTCGGGAACCTCGCCGGTTTCCGACGACCGGTATTGCTTCGACCAGCGCGAGATTTGGCGTTCGTGGTAGTTGCCGGGTGGCCCGTAATCCGACAGGCCGACGGCCGAGGGATCGATCCCGTGCAGCGCGGCGAGCACGCGGTTCATCTCGTCGAACACCGCGCCGCGCGAGGGCTTTTCGATCTCCGGCAGTCGCGGGTCGTCGAGGTTGCGGCCCGTCACGTGGGACATCACGTAGAACATCGCCCCGATGACGTCCGTCTCTTCGCACAGGGCGAGCATTTCGGGAACCGGCACGTCCGTTCCGGCCAACGCCTTTTGAACGCGGAACTCCCGATCGACCGCGTGCGCCGATTTCAGGAGCTCGCCGGGAGGCTTGCGGCGCAGGACCAGGGATCCCGACCGGCCGCGCAGCAGGAAGGTCGGATTCGACTGCCCGGTGGCGAATTTCACCGCGGTGACCGGCCCCTCGAAACCGGGGATCCGCGCCTCCAGCCAAGGCGTCAGCCGATCGAGGCGCAGAAGATCAGATTTGGGTTCTCGCATGGTCGAGTCCGCTGTGGTCGAGGTGGGGGGTGGCGTTGAACAGCGAAAGCCTGAGGCGCCCGTTCTCATGGGTGAG
>JANQKA010000468.1 GCA_028281405.1 Hasllibacter sp.
GTTCCGGCGAACACCATGACCGACCTTGTCGCTAAATCCTCCATCGAACGGCGCCTCGTCGAAATCGTCCGTCCCGTCATCGAGGGGATGGGCTTCGACCTCGTGCGCGTCCGCCTGATGGGGGGCGGGAGGCGCGTCCTTCAGATCATGGCGCAAAGGCCCGACGGATCCATGGGGGTCGACGACTGCGCCTCGATTTCCATCGAGGTTTCCGCCGCGCTGGACGTCGAGGATCCGATCAAGGAGGGCTACAGCCTCGAAGTTTCGTCCCCCGGACTCGACCGGCCGCTCACCCGGCTGAGGGACTTCGACGACTGGGTCGGCCACCAGGCGAAGGTCGAGACGAGCGAGGCCGTGGACGGCCGCCGCCGCTTCCGCGGGGAGATCCGCGGCGCGGAGGGCGACGAGGTGCTGATCGAAGTCCAGGAAGGCGGCAGGGACGTCGTCATCGGCCTGAAATTCGATTGGCTGAGCGACGCCAAACTCGTAATCACCGACGGGACCGCCCGCGGCCGCCCGCTTCCGCGCGGGGCCGCCGGCGAACCCGGCGAAATCCAATCCGAAACAATCGAAACGGCGCTCCTCACGGAGCGGACGCCGCCCGAGGAGACCTGAGACATGACCATAACCTCCGCAAACCAGCTCGAGCTTCTGCAGACCGCGGAGGCGGTCGCGCGGGAAAAAATGATCGACCCCGGCCTCGTGATCGAGGCGATGGAGGAAAGTCTCGCGAGGGCCGCGCAGTCCCGCTACGGCGCGGAGATGGACATCCGCGTGTCCATCGACAGGAAGACGGGCCGCGCCACCTTCGAACGTTTCCGCACCGTGGTCGAAGACGGCGCGGTCGAAAATTACCAGGCCGAAATGACGGTCGAGGAAGCCAAGCGGTTCATGGAAAATCCGCAAATCGGCGGGGAATTCGTGGAGGAGGTGCCGCCGGTGGACATGGGCCGGATCGCCGCGCAATCCGCCAAGCAGGTGATCCTGCAGAAGATCCGCGAGGCCGAGCGCGACAAGCAATTCGAGGACTACAAGGACCGCGTCGGAACCATCATCAACGTCCCCGTCCAGCGCGAGGAATACGGCAACCTCATCGTCGATCTGAATCCGGGAGACGGCGTTCTGCGCCGCAACGAGAAGATCGGCCGCGAAAGCTACAGGACCGGCGACCGCATCCGCCTCTACATCAAGGACGTGCGGCGCGAACCCCGCGGCCCACAGGTGTTCCTCAGCCGCACGGCCCCGGAGTTCATGGCGGAACTGTTCAAGATGGAGGTGCCGGAAATCTACGACGGCATCATCGAGGTCAAGGCCGTCGCCCGCGATCCCGGCTCGCGCGCCAAGATCGCCGTGGTGTCCTACGACACCTCGATCGACCCGGTTGGGGCCTGCGTCGGCATGCGGGGATCCCGCGTTCAGGCGGTGGTGAACGAGCTCCAGGGCGAGAAAATCGACATCGTTCCGTGGAACGAGGACGTTCCGACGTTCCTCGTGAACGCCCTTCAGCCCGCCGAGGTCTCGAAGGTCGTCCTCGACGAGGACGCCGAGCGCATCGAGGTCGTGGTGCCGAACGATCAGCTCAGCCTCGCCATCGGGCGCCGCGGCCAGAACGTGCGTTTGGCCTCCCAGCTGACCGGACTCGACATCGACATCATGACCGAGGAGGAGGAAAGCCAGCGGCGCCAGGCCGAATTCGCCAAGCGCACCCGGATTTTCATGGAGACGCTGGATCTGGACGAGTTCTTCGCCCAACTCCTCGTGTCCGAGGGGTTCACCAGCTTGGAGGAGGTCGCCTACGTCGAGATCGAGGAACTGCTCGTCATCGACGGCGTCGACGAAGACACCGCCAAGGAGCTTCAGGCCCGCGCCCGCGGCCTCATCGACGAAAGGGACCGCAAGGCGCTGGAGGACGCGCGCGAATTGGGCGTCGATCAGAGCCTGATCGATTTCGAGGGGCTGACGCCCCTGATGATCGAGGCCCTGGCCAAGGACGGCGTTCTCAACCTCGAGGATTTCGCGACCTGCGCCGATTGGGAGCTCGCGGGCGGGTGGACCGAACAGGACGGCGAACGCGTCAAGGACACCGGCGTTCTCGAGGATTTCGACCTCGGCCTCGAAGAGGCGCGCAGCATGGTCCTGACCGCCCGCGTCCTTCTGGGATGGATCACCCCCGAAGAGCTCGAAAGCCAGACGAAAGCCGCCGCCGGGGAGGAGGAGGAGGCGCCCGAAGAGGAATCCGGGGCCTGATCCCGGGGCCCGGAGGACCGGTCGATGACGCGGGGTGGACGCAAACAGCCGAGGGACGGTCCCGAGCGGCGGTGCGTCGTCACCCGCGAGGCCGGACCCAAATCCGGCCTCGTGCGGTTCGTCGCGGACCCGGACGGCGGGATCGTGCCCGACGTGCTCGGAAAATTGCCGGGACGCGGCATCTATGTCGCCGCCGACCGCGCCGCCCTCGAGGCGGCCGCGGCCAAGGGACACTTCGCCAGGGCGGCCCGGCGGCCGGTGACGACGCCGCCCGACCTGGTGGCGCGGGTGGACGCCGCGCTCCTGCGGCGGGTGCAGGGTCTGTTGGCCCTCGCCCGCAAGGCCGGCCAAGCGGTCGCGGGCTACGAAAAGGCCAAGGGCGCGCTTTGGACGGGCGCGGCCTTCGCGCTCATCCAGGCGAGCGACGGATCCGACCGTCAGAAGGCCAAGCTGAGGCCGCCCGACGGCGGTCATTTCGTGGAGGCCCTGAGCTCACGGGAAATCGGTTTGGCATTCGGGCGCGAAAGTGTGATACACGCCGCCCTGACCGCCGGCGGGCTCGCCTCCACGATCGTGGACGAAGCCACCCGGCTCGGCGGCGTCCGCGGCATCGGTGAATCGGGGCGCGCGGCAAAGGAACAAGGAAGCGCATGAGCGATCAAGTCGGCAAGAAAACACTGGGGCTCCGCGGCGGAACTCAGAGGGACAGGGTGAAGCAAAGCTTCTCCCACGGGCGGACCAAGGACGTCGTGGTGGAAACCAAGCGCAAGCGCGTCGTGGTTCCCAAGCACGGCTCGAATTCGCCCGCCGCCGGTGGAGGTTCCGGAACCCCGAAGGCCCCCCGCGGGATCAAGGGTGTCTCCGACGCCGAAATGGAACGCCGCCTCAAGGCATTGTCCAAGGCCAAGGCCGTCGAGGCCGACGAAGCGCGCAAGCGCGAGGAGAACGAACAGCGCCGCATCGAGGAACTCGAGCGCCGCCGGCTCGAGGCCGAGGCGAAAGAGCGCGAGATGCGCGAACAGCGCGAACGCGAGCGCGAAGAGGCGGCGCAGCGGAGGGAGCAGGAGCAGGAGCAGAGAATCGCGGCCACCGACCAGACCCCCGCGGCCGAGGAAAGGCGCGGAGGCACCAGGCCCGCCCCGAAACCCGCCGCCAAGGCGCCGCCAAGAAGACAGGAGCGCCAGGACAGGAAGCCGCGCGACACCAGGAGCCGGAGCCGCGAAGGCGATGGCCGTAGATCCGGGAAACTGACGGTCAACCAAGCCCTCCGCGGGGGCGAGGGAGCGCGCCAGAAATCACTCGCCTCCATCCGCCGCAAACAGGAGCGCGCGCGCCAAAAGGCGATGGGCGGCCCCATCGAGCGCGAAAAAATAATCCGCGACGTCCAACTCCCCGAAGCCATAATGGTGAGCGAACTCGCGAACCGTATGTCGGAAAAGGTCTCGGACGTCGTGAAGGTGCTGATGCAGAACGGCATCATGGCGACTCAAACCCAGACCATCGACGCCGACACCGCGGAACTCATAATCCAGGAATTCGGACACAAGACCGTGCGCGTCTCCGACGCGGACGTGGAACAGGTCATCGATCAGGTCGAGGACAAGCCGGGGGATCTTCTGCCGCGCCCGCCGGTCATCACCGTCATGGGACACGTGGACCACGGCAAGACCTCGCTTCTCGACGCGATCCGCGACTCCCGGGTCGTGGCGGGCGAGGCCGGAGGAATCACCCAGCACATCGGCGCCTATCAGGTGGAGCAGGACGGGCGGCCGTTGACCTTCCTCGACACGCCTGGACATGCCGCCTTCACATCGATGCGCGCCAGGGGCGCGCACGTGACCGACATCGTGGTTCTCGTGGTCGCGGCCAACGACCAGGTGATGCCGCAGACGGTCGAGGCCATCAATCACGCCAAGGCGGCCGGGGTTCCGATCATCGTCGCGATCAACAAGGTCGATCTGGAATCGGCCGACATTCAAAAGGTGCGCACGGACCTCCTGCAGCACGAGGTCGTCGTCGAGGCGATGTCCGGCCAGGTCCAGGACGTGGAGGTTTCCGCGAAGACCGGCCTCGGCCTCGACAAGCTTCTCGAGGCGATCGCGCTTCAGGCGGAAATCCTCGAAATCAAGGCCAACCCGAACCGCGCCGCCCAGGGCGCGGTGATCGAGGCGCAGTTGGACGTCGGCCGCGGACCCGTCGCGACGGTTCTGGTCCAGCGCGGAACCCTTCGCCAAGGCGACGTGTTCGTCGTCGGCGAACAGTGGGGCAAGGTCCGGGCCATGGAAAGCGACCGCGGCCTGCGGGTGAAGGAGGCCGGACCGTCGGTTCCCGTGGAGGTTCTCGGCTTGAACGGCACCCCGGAGGCCGGCGACGTCCTGAACGTGGTGGAGACCGAGGCGCAGGCCCGTGAGATCGCCGAGTACCGCCAGAACGCGGCCAAGGAGAAACGCGCGACGGCGGGCGCGGCCATCACCCTCGACCAACTTCTCGCGAAGGCGAAGGCGGACAAGGACGTCGCCGAATTGCCCATCGTCATGAAGGCGGACGTCCAAGGCTCCGCCGAGGCGATCGTCCAGGCGATGGAGAAAATCGGCAACGAAATGGTGCGGGTCCGGGTTCTTCATTCCGGAGTGGGCGCGGTCACCGAAACCGACATCGGCCTCGCCGAGGCGTCGAAGGCGCCGGTGATCGGCTTCAACGTCCGCGCCAACGCCGCGGCGAGGAACACCGCTCACCGCAAAGGCGTCGAAATCCGGTACTATTCGGTGATCTACGACCTGGTCGACGACGTGAAGGCCGCCGCGTCGGGCCTGCTGTCCGCCGAGGTCCGCGAGAGATTCATCGGCTACGCCGAGATCAGGCAGACCTTCCGGGTTTCCGATGTCGGCAACGTCGCCGGCTGCCTCGTCACGGAGGGCGTCGCCCGCCGGTCCGCCGGCGTCCGCCTGCTGCGCGACAACGTCGTGGTCCACGAGGGCACCCTCAAGACGCTCAAACGCTTCAAGGACGAGGTGGAGGAGGTCCAATCCGGCCAGGAATGCGGAATGGCCTTCGAGAATTACGACGACATCCGGGTCGGCGACATGATCGAGATATTCGAGCGCGAAGAGGTCGAACGGACGCTGGATTGATCCGCCGGCCCACCCGTGCGTCCTTCGATTTCAAAGCCAATCCCGAAGCGCGGAATCAACGGAGCGTTCGCCGCGTTCAACCGTCCCGCTTCCCGCGCGTGGAACGGCATGAGCGGATGGAAATCGTCGCGGCGCGCGGGCGAACTCCGGATCGGTCCGCCGGACCCGGCACGCCCCGAGGTTTCAAATCCAATTCCGAAGCACCGCGATCAACCGGGCGTTCGCCGGGGCAATGGCGGCCCGCGGAGATCGGCCGAACGAATCGGAGCAATTCCCGATCCTCCTTCGACCGCGGTCAACCGTCCCAATTCCCGCGCGTAAAGCGGCATGAGCGGATGGAAACCATCGCGGCGCGCGGTCGAACTCCGGATCGGTCCGCCGGACCCGGCGCGCCCCGCGGTTTCAAACCCAATCCCGAGCGCGGAATCAACGAAGCGTTCTCCACGAACATCGACGGCCGCGGTGGTCGGACGGGCGAACCGGAGCAATTCCCGAT
>JANQKA010000527.1 GCA_028281405.1 Hasllibacter sp.
TGATGCAGGTGCCGCTTCTCGACGCGCTTTCACCGCCGGGCAAGCGGGCCGGAATCCTGACGATTTCGGCCGACGCGCTGACAGCCGACCACCTCGCCGTGGTCGGTGTCCGTCCCGACACGCCCATCGCCACCACGGAAGGCCGGGAGGAGTTCACTCGGGCGATCCTCTCGGATGCGGAGGAATTCGACGTGGCGGCCGCAAGGCGAGACAACGTCGAGGCCGCCCGGGAACTCGTCTCGAAGCATCCCGAGGTCGGGGCCATCGTTCTGGAGTGCGCGAACATGGGGCCCTACGCCCGCGACATAAGAAACGCGGTGGGTGTCCCGGTTCATTCGATTGTGTCCTTCGTCTGCTGGCTGCGGTCGGGCGTCCGCCCTCAGAAATATTCCGGATAGGGCTGCGGCGGAGGATCACACCCCCACACGGGCGGCGCGGGACAGGTTCGCGGGGCGGAGAGCCTCCGATTCGGAGCGATTCGCGAATCACCCACCCGTCCCTTTCCCGGTTCCGGAATGGACGGCGTCGCGGCAACCGATCTGTTGGACACGGTTCCCAGCGGTGATTTCCCCGCTCCCGGCCGGATTTACCGCGCGCTCCGAGATTCTCCGCGCTCCCAACGCCGGCATCTCGCGGAGGAAAAGCCCGCTCTACCCGCGCGGGAATCTCCTGCGCCGGGATTCCAAGTGGCGACCACACAGATGGTTTCGGGATCAGGTGACGCCCCTCGTCGCTCCCGCGGTGCGTATGTCGGGCGATTTTCTTGCTGCCGGTGAGAAGCGACTGAATTATGATCGGCTAACCACGCCGTTCCGCACGGACGGCGGTTGGCTGACTCCTCGATTCGCCGCGCGCGCCTTGATGATGCGTCCCGCCTGTGTCATCTTGGGAAACACGAACCGACGAATGCGACATGCCAAGTTCTCCGATGAAACGGATGACCACCACCGCAACCGCGAATCAGGCTTTGGCCTCCGCCGTATGCCGCGTTGTCTCCGCTCGGATCGCAGGAATGCCACTACCCGGCGGCGTCAGTGGTCTTGGCCACGCGCCGCGCCGGAATGCGGTTCCGGCCGCGGTGCCGAGGGAGTGGAGAACCTTGTCGCGGCGCCGGCCCGCCACGGGTGTGGGCCGTCCGTTCACGTTTGAGGCGAAGCGCGTTCCGCGCCCGGTGGGGCCAAGTCGCGCACCTGGCGGTGGAACAGGATGACACCGAAATGACATGGATCGCACATGATGACGAGAGCGCCATCGAGTTTGTGCGCCTGATTTTCGCCTTCAAGGAACCCATTCCAAGAAAGGTTTTGAAGAGGTCGACGGCGGCTGTCGAGGGAAAAATATCCGACCTCGGATTCTATTCGCCTGGCCAAGGCGGACACGCGGTCGCAACGATCGACCTGGACCCTTGCGGAACGCCGCGGGAAAATGGCCATGGCCCGAACGGCGCCGTGATGCGCCGCCACAGAGACGGCGTTGTCGCAGAGGAGATCGGCTTTCACAACTCGCAATACGATTACACCTTAACCTCCCCGCCGCATTGGAACGAATTGGAGAAGCGCTTGGATGAGCTGCTTCTGCCCGCCTTGACCGCGTTGATTGACGTCGCGGAACTGGATAGGATCACAATCGAACACCGGAATAATTTTCTGATCGATGGAGAATCACCGAACGCCGCCTCCCCGACATTGGGAACCGGGTTGGACCCCTCGACCCTTGAGGCCGTTCTTAAGGAATGGGGTTCGTCCCTCGCCGGAGGCGGTGTAGAGAGCGCTTTCAGGGTCCGCGTGAATCGGAATTTCGACCTGTTCGGGCAAAGGCGCAAATCGGGCGACATGGTCCAAACTCGTGAAACGCGCGCAACGGTCGAAATGAGATCTACGATGGAAGCGCTTGACATTCCGATGGTCAAAAGCATGGTTGATGGATTGAGATTGTTTCTTCTCCTTTTCGGAATACACTCGGACTCCAGCGTCAAACGAATTGACCACTCTCCCGAATTTGACGAAGTCAGGGAGATTCTGTCAAGTTTCAATGATATGAAAGGCGGTTGGGACGGTCCCGAAAGCCAGCCGCCCAAGCCTGGGATTGTTGAAAATGCTTTGAAATTCATCGATTTGTGGCCCACGGGACTGAACATCCCGGAACCCGAATTGGGCGGTGACGGAAATTTGGAACTCGTCTTGTACGACAACGATGGATTCAGCCGTGGAGGAATTGAATTCATCGGAAACGGCAGAGCGGCGTTCGCGGTTATTTCCGGATCCGGTGTCACGGCTTCGGGAACCTTTGACGCGGATTCCTTTTGGGAAACCGCCGAATGCGTATTGAAAATTTGGGACTCGCTTCGGATTGAGCGGCCCAATCCCGAATGATGATATGCGCGATGTCCTGAATCAACTGTTTCAGGGAAGATTGATGCCGAGCGTCTTGCGTCCGCAAATCCCGGCAGCGCCTGTGAGCGGGAGGATTCGCCAATCGGAGGCCCCGCCCCGGGGAAGACGGCGATCGGAATCCGTCCCGACACGCCAATCGTCACCGCGGATGGCCGGGAGGGGCTCACGCGGGCGATCCTCTCGGGCACGGTGAATTCGACATGGCTGCGGTTCGGCGGACAGCGTCGAGGCCGTTCCGGAACTCTTCTCGAAGCATCCCGAGATCGGAGCCATCGTGCTGGGTCGAGAACAAGGGAACCCACGCCCGCGGCATAAAAGACGCGGTGGGAGTCCCGGTTCATTCGATCGTGTCCTTCGTCGCTCGCCGCGGTCGGACTTACGCCCGCCGGATTATCCAGAATGGGCGCGCCTCCATTGCCGGGCGGCGAGGCGGCCACCGCCCAGTCGGCGGGGCCGGAGCTCCCGCCCGCTCCCGAAACATGGACGGGTCGCAGGTGCGGCGCATCCGCGGGCGTCGAAGCGCGTCGGGCTCGTTTGCCGTCGCGAAGCCAAGGCGTCCGGAGCGCATCACTCCGCCATGTGCGATCCCTCCACGGCGGTTTGGTGATCCGGAGGGAGAAATCTTCGGGGCCTGCGGCGATCCGGTTTCCAGCGAATCGCCCAAGGTTCCACTCCCGCCGGATAAAAAGCCGCCAATCAACCGGACATCACTGCGGCGCATCGCGCCTGGATGTCCCGAGCGAATCATCTCCGCGCCTCTGCCAGTGGTGATCCCGGCAGGCGGTGTCGCGGCTACAACAGGACAAATCATCTTCGACCTCGCCCCGCTGACGAACTCGCCGCGGCGCCGCGATATGCGATTATCCGGATTCTTCGGGAAGCGCGGCGTTCGAAGGCTCCCATGAAACAGCCGCCGGCCCGTGCCGGAACGGGCCCTCCCGCACACCCCGGAACCGTCGCGAAGGATCTCGCCCAGTCCACCACGAGGCGCGGCCGAGTCGTTCGAACGCCCCCCGCCCCGTTGACGCTCTTCGACCACGAAGCGGTGACCGGGTCTTGGGGCGGTTGCATCCCTTCACGGTCGTCCTCGAGGCCACTGGGCGAATTTCGCGAAAATTTCTCCGGAGTCGGCTGATTCGGTTGACATCTTCCCGATTCTGGTTGACGAAAGCCACCCCAAACCTAAAGGAGCCTCCATGCGGATTGGCACATCACCCATGATGGAGATGACGGAAGCCGCCATGTTCGAGCGCCGCGCCGCCGATTCGCCGTACCGGTGGCCGGTGGGTCGCCCCGTCCCTCATCAACTTGCTTCAAGACGACGGGAGGTAATATCCTGCACCAAGCCCGCGTCCGCCGAAATTCTCCTGTCCCTCTCGAAATCTAAATCCGGGAGGTCGCGCCTAATTGATACGGATGAATCGGGTGGAATTGATAATGTGGCGGTGAGTGGATATCTCATCGAAAAAGAGGGAATCAGCCAAGCCAAAACGACCCGGATCCTTGGAATCGGCCGTCAAATGGTGAACAAATACATGAAGGATATGGGAAATGAATGATGCTTCGCGACGCCACTTGCTGAATCCGGTTCCACGCCTGACAAAGGAAGCTGTTCAAAGGCGGGTGAGCGGGGGAGGTAAATCCGAATCCAATATCATGCCTGGACGGCTGGACGGGCAGAGGGAAGTATTGGTCCAAGCTTTGGAGATCATGTCCGACACGGCCGCCGAACAGCCGATTTTCAACGAGCAAATCGTGATTCACGCGATCATGTTCGATGACTCTCTCTCGCCATCCTATATCCCGAACGACCTGTTCGGTGCGGCTTGCGGCGCGCAATACATCGTCCCGCATCGCAACGGCTATCTCTTCCAGTTGCCGATTGATCGGTTGGGTGCCCTTTCCGACAGGATAACCCGGGCGGCAAGCGTGAAGGAATTGGTTGATATATCCCGCGTTCAAAGTATGGCATTTTTCAAAGAGAAAAATGTGATCGAAGATCGAACAATTGATTCCATGTGGAGTTGTGCGTCCCAAAACGGAAACCGTTTTATCATTTGGCTAATGCCACTTCATGGTATTGAGGAAAGAGAACATCTAATCGAGAAATTCCTCTCACTTCAAGATCGGAGCATATTCTCTCCGCCATCGTTGTTGACGGAAATTGTTTCACGCAATCAATCCGATGTCCCCGCACAAATTCGGCGGAATTTAATGGTTTCCGCAAGTGGGGGAAACCGGATAGCGGCCGCGGCTGGAGATTATTTGAGGAGCGGCCAGGCCAAAACGACGGTCATAATTCCATCAATCCCGGCGCTCACCCAATTGATCTCCTCGGGGACGGTTTTGAGAATTGACCCGGTTTCACCGATTCATTGCTCAGCGGCCGGAGGAGGCGCACACCGGGATCATCCCATGCCAAACAAAAAGTCTGGTTTACCGGTTGAGGGTGTTGTGAAATGAGGCATGGCGGAACGGAATCATTGTTGGCCACGCCCTTCGGTAGTTGGTCCAATCATTCCCGAGGTTCGTCCTTGGCGTCGGTCTCTCCCCCGAGCGACGCTCCGATCCGGTCGCCGAGCGTTTTCAGCGTTGGCAGCTGAACCGCCATCGTCAGAATCGAATCCACGGCCGCCTCGACCGGCGACTTGGGGACTGCCCCCTCGGACGGAGTTCCGCCGCCGAGACCTGTGACATGATTGACGTTTATCGATTCGATCTTCTCGGCGGGCTTCACCAACTGCGCGACGATCTCCGGCATCGCTTCGAGCCGCGCCTTCTCCAATTCCATGGCGATCACCGCGTCCGATCGGCTGTTCTCCGCCTCAATGCGGGCACGATTCGCCTCCGCCTCGGCCAGCTTCGCGGCCTTGTCCGCCTCCGCGGCCTCGCGATGCGCCGCGGCCTTGTCGGCGGCGGTGTTCTTCTCGCTTTCCGCTGAGATCGCCGAGCGGGCCGCGGCGGCCCGCGCCTCCGACTCGGCGGCGATCCGCGCGAGTTCCGCCCTCCGCTCCGCTTCCGCCTTCGCGCGGGCCGTCTCCACCGCCTCCGCGGCGAGGATCGCCTCGACGCGCGCCTGTTCGGCTTCCGTCCGCGCCCGGCTCTCCTCCTGGCTCTTGGTGGAGAGGGCGATCTCCCGGTCACGATCGGCGATCGCGCTGGCCTGGTTCCGCTCGATCTCCGCGATTTCGATCCGGCGCTCCATATCGATGCGGGCTTCCGCGGCGCTCAGTTCGCTGTCGGCCTTGCGCTGGGCGATCTCGGCGATCTGCGCCGCGGCCAGCGTCTCGATTTCCTGCCGCTGAGCGATTTCTGCCCGACGTTCCTCGAGATCGATATCGAGCCGCTCGCGCTTGGCCTCCATCGCCGAGCGGCGCACCGACACCTCGCTCTCGGCGTCGATCTCCGCCCGCTCCTTCTTTGACTTCGCGATCACCTCGGCCAGTTTCCTCATCCCGACCGCGTTGAAGGCGTTGTTCTCGTCGAGTGTCGAAAACGGCGTCTGGTCAAGCGCCGTGAGGGACACGCCATCCACCCGCAGCCCGTAGCGGGAAAGCGTATCCGAAAGCGAGCCGCGCACGTCGGAGACGAACCCCGAACGGTTCTCGTGCAATTCGTCCATCGTCATCCGCGCCGCCGCCGAGCGGAGCGCGTCCACCAACATTCCCTCGATCAGCGAACCGAGCTCTCCGCGCTCGAACGTCCGATCGCCGAGGGTCTGCGCCGCCCGCGTGACCGCCTCGCCGCTCGGTTCGACCGACACATGGAATTCCGCGCCAACGTCGACCCGCAGGCGATCCTGCGTTATCAGGGACGCCTCGCCACGCCGCTCGACGTCCAGCCTCAGCGTCCGCATGCTGATCCGGGTTATTTCGTGGAAATACGGGATCGCGAGAACGCCCCCGTCGATCACCACGCGGCGCCCGCCGAAACCGGTGCGCAACAGCGACACCTCGTTCGTCGCCCGCTCGTAGAACCATGCGGCCACGGCCACGAGAACCGCCGCCGCGACGAGAACGAGAATGATCCAACCCGCGATGTCCATGTCCGGGATCTCCTTTTCAAAGTCCGTGCATTCCGCACATGAGGTTCGACGACATGCCGCCGTCGACGGGAATATTCGTGCCGCGGATCCAGGATGTCATGTCGCTGAGAAGAAACATTATGACCGGCGCGATGTCCCGCGGCGCGCCGGGCCTGTCCATGATGCGGCGGTCCTCCTCGGCGCGCGCGCCGAGGGTCTTCAGGAAATCGCCCAGGATCGGCGTGTCCACCGGGCCGGGGCTGACGCAATTCATCCGGATGCCCCGGTCGCGCCACGTCCAGCGGTTCCGCATGGTCCAGACGATCAATGCCTCCTTCGAAAAGAAATAGCTTCGCCCTCCCTCCGACGAGACCTTCCAACGCTCAATGAATTCGCCGATCCCTTCGAACCCGAGATCGTCCGCCGCCTTGATCGCGTCCGTCGCCCCGGGCCAGCCGAAGCCCGCGAGCGAGGCCACGTTGACGATGCTGGCCCCGTCCGAAAGCTTCGGAATCAGTCCCAGCGTCAAATGTTTCAGGCCTACCAGATTAACCGCGAGAAGCTTGTCCGCGGGCTGCGTCGGTGGAAGCCCAGCGTTGTTCACCAGACCGTCGACACCTTCTGGCAGAACATCTATCAGCGCGTTGACCGTCGCACCGTCGGACAGGTCGGCGCGGTAGAATTCCTCGACGTGGTCGAAGCCCTTGGTGATGTCGACGCCCAGAACCTCCGCCCCCTGTTCGGTCAGGACGCGCGCGGTTTCCAATCCGATTCCGGATGAGGAGCCCGTGACGACGATTCGTTTGCCTTTGACGATATCCCGCATGATTCAAAACACTCCGGGGAATGGTTTGCCGCCCCGATCGAGCGTGATCCAACGGGTTTCGCAAAAGGTCTCCATCGACCACCGGCCGCCATAACGGCCGAGGCCGGATGCCTTGACGCCGCCGAAAGGCGCGTGGGCCTCGTCGTTGATGGTCGAACAGTTCACGTGGCACATGCCCGTCCGCAAATTCCGCGCGATCGAGAGCGCGCGGTGTTCGTCCGCCGTCATGATTCCCGATGAGAGTCCGTACTCGGTGTCGTTGTTCATCGCGATGGCCTCGCCGTCAGTGCGGAACGGCGTCACGACGGCAACCGGACCGAAGGTCTCCTCGCGCCATATGTCCATGTCCCGTGTGACTCGGGTGAGGATCGTGGGTTCCACGAAACGACCGTCAACACCGCCGCCGACGACGACCTTCGCTCCCTTGCCCACCGCGTCGTCCAATTGGGACTTCACCCGCGCCGCCTGCCGGTCGTTGATGAGGGGACCGATCACGTTCGACTTGTCCGCCACGTCGCCGACCTTGAGCTTCGACGCGCGGTCGGCGAAGAGGCGCAGGAACGTCTCGTGGACGCTTTCCTGCACGAGCACTTTCTCGACGCTCATGCAGATCTGTCCCTGATGCATGAACGCGCCGAAATTCGCCGCGGCGGCCGCGCGCTCCATATCCGCGTCCTCGAGCACGATCAGACTGTCCTTGCCGCCCAATTCGATGCAGCACTTCTTGAGGTGCGCGCCGCACTTCGCCGCGATCCGCCGCCCCACGGCGGTCGAACCGGTGAAGGCAACGCCCTTGACCAGCGGGTTGTCCATCATTTCGTCCCCAACCTCCCCGACCGCCCCGCGGGAACAGGTGACCACGTTGAACGCGCCCGGAGGGACGCCCGCCTCCTCCATGACTTCGGCGAAAAACAGCCCACCCATGTAGGGGGTCTCCTCGGACGGCTTCAGAACGATGGTGTTTCCAGCGGCCATGGCGAAGCTGAACTGCCGAGCCGCGAGTATGCCCGGGACGTTCCAAGGCGAAATCACGCCGACGACCCCCATGGGGACGCGCACGGCCTGGGAGACCTTTCCGTGGAGCGACGGGAGTATCTCCCCGATCGGAGAGTAGCAGACCCCGGCCGCGGCACGGAAAATCTCAGGGATTGCCAGGGTCTCGTGGACTCCCTTGCCGTGCCAACCTCCGCCCTCGAACCGGGCGGCGGCGATGAAGTCGTCCTTGCGCCGTTCCACGATGTCGGCGCATTTCAGCATGAATCCCGCGCGCTCTTGGAACGGTAGAGCGGCCCATCCGGCGAACGCGTCGTGGGCCGCTTCGATTGCTTGGCGCGCCACGGGCGCGCCGCCATCGGGAATCCGCGCCCACAGGCTTCCATCGGAGGGATTCATGTCTTCGAATTCGCGGTCGAGCCGCCGCCAGCGGCCACCGATGTAGACGCCCTTGATTTCGGGGCGCGCGTTTGTCGTGTCGAGCATGTCAGTCCCTTTCGAATCGGCCGTTTGGCCGGCGGCGGTAAATTTCGACGCGGGGACGGCGGTATATCTCGATTACGGGAGGTTTCCCGCCCTCCCCGCCTGCTTGGTTTCCCGGCGCGGCCGGTAAGGTGCTCCCATCTCCATCGGTCCCGGAAGCCCGACCGCGCGCCTCGGCGGCGGCCAGCTCGATATCGCGCATCACGACGGTCAGCCGGTCCCGCGCCAACCGGTCCGCCGCGTCCCAAGTCTCCGCCGACGGTTCCCGGATCGAAGCCGCGGATCGATCGGCGGCGGAGTTGACGGGATCGTCGATGGAGGCGCCAATCAACTCCTCGGCCTCCCTCCGAGGCTCGGAACGCGCGGCGGCGAAAGACGGCGGAGGAGCGGAGCGCGGCGTCGGAGCGGGAATTTCGTAATTCGTGGATTTGGCAGTTTCCGGCTCGGCCGGGACCGCGCGCCCTCCCCCCGCGCCGAGGTAGGCCTTTTGGACGGCCTCATCCTCCGCGAGCCGGGCCGCCGTGTCCCCCCGAGTGATCCGCGTGTTCTCGATCAGGTATCCGCGATCCGCGATTGCGAGGCTCCTTTTGGCGTTCTGCTCCACCAGCAACACCCCGATGTCCAACTCCCGGACAAGACGCAGGCTTTCGAACAGCTCCTTGCAGAGGATCGGCGAAAGGCCAAGCGACGGTTCGTCCAGCATGAGGATCCGCGGAGCCGACATCATGGCGCGACCGATGGCCACCATCTGCTGCTCGCCGCCCGACATCGTCCGGCAGATCTGGCCGCGTCGTTCGCGCATCTTCGGAAACAGTTTCAAAACCCGGTCGAGATTCGGGCCTTCGTGCTTGCGGGCGCGTTCTGAATAGGCTCCGAGCAACAGATTTTCGCGCACGGTAAGATCGCCGAATATGCCGCGCCCTTCGGGAACCAGTGCGACGCCGAGTTCCACGATCCGATCCGGCGCGAGCCCGTTCAGCGGAACCCCGTCCAACGCGACGTCGCCCAGGGTCCGCCCTTCGCAGATGCCGGAAACCGAGCGCAGGAGTGTTGATTTTCCCGCCCCGTTCGCGCCGAGGATCACGACGATTTCGCCCGTCCCGACCCGGATCGACACGTCCTGAAGCGCCGGGTGCGGTCCGTAGGAGACAGAGAGATTCCTAACCTCAAGCATCGCGTATTCCCGTGCCTGAACGGATCGATTCGCTCGAAATCCGAAATCCTTCGGACGCGGCCCTGGTCGCGTCGTCCCGTACGCAAGGTCCCGTGGTTCCTGGCGAGAATAGACGGGGATCTCCGGTCGTCGGAGTTGCCACCCGAAACGATTCGATTCGTCCGGCTCCGGATCCACTTCCGGCGCGGATCGAACCGGAGCGACCGGAGCGACCGGAGCCGTCCGGCGGGAACCAACCGCGTCGGTCGCGCGCGGATCGGAAGGCGGACGCGTCTCCGGGCTTGGAGCGGGTCAGCGGAGACCCGCCCGGTGGAGCGTGGGTCGGCGCGTTCCGGTTCGGCCGTCGGCAATCGTCGGCGGAAGAAAGAGCGCGGTCATTTATCATCGCAGTCTCCCGGATTCGCGATCATCCTTCGAATTTGGACAAGCGGCCTTGGAACCGCTCCCGACTCCACCGGATACGCGGTTCCCCCCTATTTGGACATGTGCTCCCGCGGCCGCATCTCCCGTGACGGGCGAATCCTAGACACGCCGGGGCAATGATGGCAAGGTCGGTTCCGCGCGGAAATCAAGACGGAAGGCGGGCATGACGATTCCCCAACGCGGGCGGGCGGCGAGGTTCGGGAAAACAAGGCGATTGGAGGCGCGGAAGCTGCGGTCCCTTCTTCCCCCGCGCGCCGAGTGCGCTGATGAATTCGCCGAATCCGGTGGTTCCGTCCTCCCTTCTCCCCCCGGGCAAGGAGCGCGGGCGCTTTCAAGATCGGCGGACCAACCCAAGTTCCGACGCGTCCGCCGATGGCGATTTCCTCTTAAGCGGGCGCGCCGCGCACCTCCCGAACCCGGTCGCCCGAGCGCGGAACCATGTGGGTTTCCGCTCGAGCGCCCGCTCTGGCCGCCGCTCGTTCGCGGGGTGACCGTGCTCGAAGGACCGAAGATCCCTCTTGGGAGAGTGCGTTGGGAACAGCGTGGAACGCGCGTCGACTCGATCGTCGGCGGCGCATGCCCGATTCGGAGCGCGAGCAAGGCGCCGCTTCAAGTCCTCGCGCGACGACCGTGCGCGCCTGGGCTTCCGCTTCGGCGCGCGTGCGGTGCGCCGCGACCCGACTCACGGCTTGACAACCGGGTCGGCGGTTTCCCGCTTCGGAGAGCGTTCCCGCCGCATCCGAGCCATGGTTCCGTGGAGGTTCGGACCTTCCGGGCGCGTCCAATCGGCCAGTGTTCCACACCCGCGGAATCTCACATTCCGCTGGTTTCGCGACCAGGCACCGATCGACGAGTGGGACACCACGTTCCGGCCACGCCTCCCGGCGCGGCCACCGCTCATTCGGGACGGGCGGAAACCGAAGCACGGCCCCGTCCCGTGGTCGACACTGACCGGGTCCGCTCCCATGCCGGGACGACTCCGCGGATGGACCATAATGGAGGAATTTGGCGAATCGCCTCCATGATCGATCGCCCGACGGAGCGGGCAACCGCCGGCATCCGCGCTTCAAGGGCCGCCGCGGTCCATCGGGCCGCCACCCGTCCAAGGAGCCGCGCGCGGACCATCCACGAGTTGGACGGTGCGGCGGACGGCCGCCGCAACTCGGAAACTCAACCTCTGATGAGTGGCCGGGAAACCGGATCGGCGCGGGTCCTTCGCGCCGTTGGACGCCGCCAAACACTTTCGCCGCTCGACACGTCCAACGTCGTGGACGGAAAGAATGCCCGTCTCTCGAAAGCGAATGCGCGGATTCCGGGGTCCGGCACCGCGGACGTGATTCGTTGCGAGCCGCCACTCCATGCCGCCCCCAAGGCGGACGATGCGCGTTTCCTCGCTCCTTCGACCGACGTTGATTGCGGCTCCGCGGATTCAACCCGTTTCT
The DNA here is from genome assembly GCA_028281405.1 of Hasllibacter sp. Lineage (GTDB taxonomy): Bacteria > Pseudomonadota > Alphaproteobacteria > Rhodobacterales > Rhodobacteraceae > JANQKA01. Next base: position 11,759 of record JANQKA010000527.1, read on the forward strand.
CCGCGGGAATCCGGAGATGGTCAGGCGGCAAGCGCGCGCCATTCCAGGCGGTTTCCTATAACCGACGCATCCCTCCGGCGAATTCACCCGCGCCGGAGTCCACTCACGCGGAATTCGCCGACGGAGCGCGGCTTCCACGAATCCCGACTTTTTTCCATCGGATGACACAATGCCCAAGAATGACCAATTGATCCGCGAATCCGTCGAACGCTATGACCGCGAACGCGACCGCTATGTGAAACTCGCCGGCAGGGTCGCTGACATTTGCCGGGCCGTGGTCGACGATCACGCCATCCGGGCGCAGGTCACTTCGCGCACGAAATCCGTCAAAAGCTTCGAGGGAAAAGTCCGGCGGCGCGTGGATTTGAAGAATTATGAGAATGTCGACGACGTGTTCCGCGATATCGGCGATTTTTCCGGAGTGCGCATCGCACTTTACCAACCGGAGGACGAATGGCGCGCCGTAACCGTGTTGGAAGACCGTTTTTGCGGACCGGTCGACGGGAGGGTCGACGTCGACAAAAAGGACAAGTTCAATATCGAAGAAAAGAAATTCTACAAGGCGACGCATTGCCAGGTTCATCTTCCGGATGAGGATTGCGTGGAGGATTACGAAAATCTTCTGGGAGCCGAGTGCGAAATCCAAGTGTGCACGATAATGGCGCACTTGTGGAACGAAATCGAACACGAGATCGCCTACAAGCCGGAGAGCGGTGGACCAAGCGGAGTGGAACTCGGCCTGCTCGAATCCCTTGGATATCTGACCCGTTCCGGGGACGCGCTCATCGAGCGCCTGTTGGAGGCCAACGTCGCGAGGATGACCAATCAGGTTGGCGACTTCATGGACATGCACGACTTCGTGGCGCGACTGCGCGATTCCTTTCACCAAGTGAGTTTCGCCCAGAACGTCGGACGCGCGTACGATGACGCCCGGAAGCTGGGGTTGAACTCCATCGAGGATATTGAAAAGAACCTCGGCCCTGACGCGCTGGATTACGAGAAGGCCCGGGACAAGATCTTGGCGTTCAATCAATACCTTCGTCGGCGCGACCGGGTCGAACTGCAGCTCAACCCGAAAACCGCGGACCTGCTGATGATTGGAATGCTCGATGCGTATGTCGACAAAATAATCAAATTCCACCGCGGCGGCCCTGACAAGGGAAAGCCATCTCTGATATTCCACGTCGCGAAGGCGTACAAGGAATTCACCGAAACATCAGGAGGCTCGATGGCGCGGTGAATTGGCGTTCCTTGGGCCGGCGCCTCGCATCGCGGCGTGCCCGCTGAAATGACCTAAGCGGAAGTGTGAGAATTGTCCGGTCAAGTACGCGCCGATTTGGCGGGTGACACGAAGGGGCGCATTTATTGGGATTCGGAACTCGGCGCGTACCTCGAAGCCCCGATTGAGGAATACTCTCAATTTATCCCCCCGCATCCCCGAGACAGGCTTAGAGCCAACAAACCGGGAGACGATTTCCAACCGTTTTCAGAGCATCGCGAATGCCCATTCGAATTTCGGCGAATCACCGCCTCCACCCGGATTTTGGAGATCCTCCCGCGCGGTGTTGCGATGTCGGCGGTGGAACGGGCGCGTCAAGCCCCGTCATCCCCCAGATAGGCGCGGATCACTTCGCGGTCGCTCAGAACCTCTCCCGGCTCGCCCTCGGCGATCTTGCGCCCCGCCGACATGACGACGCAACGGTCGCACAGGGCGCGGATCGCGTCCATCACATGTTCGACGAGCACCACCGTGCGTCCTTCGTCCCTCAGCGCCCGCACAAGGTCGATACCCGTCTCGAGCTCGGTCGGATTGAGTCCAGCCAGCCATTCGTCCAGCAATAGAATCTCTGGTTCCCCCGCCAGAACCCGGGCGAGTTCGACGCGCTTTTGATCGATATAGGTCAGCGACGTAACCGACGCGTCGGAACGCGCGTCCATCCCGACGCGGTCAAGCATGTCGCGCGCGAAATCCTCCGCGTCGCGCCCCCAGCGGCGGCGATGTCCGAACACCGCGCCCGCCATGACGTTCTCTACGATCGACAGGCCGGGAAGCAGGCGCACGAGCTGAAAGGTGCGCCCCACGCCCTCGCGAGCGATCCGCTGTGGAGGCAAGTCCGAGAGACGACGGCCCTTCATCCCGATCCTCCCGGCGGACGGACGGTGAAGCCCGGATATCAAATTCATCATCGTCGTCTTGCCGGATCCGTTCGGGCCGATGACGCCGACCATCTCGTGCTTTTCCACGTCGAAGCTGACGTCGTTCACGGCGACCAGACCGCCGAAGCGTTTGGTCACGCCCTGAACCGACAGGGCGGGGCGGCGCCGGATCACCCGCCCGCCCCCCGCATGCGGTCGCGCAATTGCTCGATCCTGCCCACGAAGCCGTTCGGAAGAACGTACACGATCAGGAGAAAGGCGAGACCGAGAAAGAGTATCGATTGTTTGGGAAAACTCGCGTCGACCCAATTCCAAATCAGAAGGAACGGGATCACTCCGACGATCGGGGCCCACAGGCGCCCGGCGCCGCCGAGAAGCGCCATTATGACGACGAAAAAGGAGAGTTGCGGCGAAAACACCTGATTCGGTTCGATGTAGCTCCACCGCGGCGCGATTATTGCGCCGACCAAGGACGCGAAGAATCCCGTCGTGGTGAACAGAATCACCTTTGCGGCGGCCGTGTCGATGCCGACGTGGCGCGCGACGGTTTCGTCGTCGCCGATGACGCGCAGCGCGAATCCGAGTCGCGAACGGTTGACGATCCACCCCAGTAGGTAGACCGAAGACGCCACGGCGAGAAGCATCCAATAGAGATGCTGGTCGCGGAAGTCGGTAAGCACATATAGCCCCCTCGAACCGAGGAAGTTGTTCTGCACCCAGCTGACGAGATTGCGGATCATTTCGGCCAAGCCCAGCGTGAAGATCACGAAATAGACCCCCGACAATCTCAACGTCGCAATTCCGATGAGCGCGGCCAAGATCGCTCCGACGAAGGCGGAGAGCGCCGCCATGGCCCAGAACGGGGCCTGATGGTCGCTCATTCCCGTGCCGACGAGGAAACCGCCGACTCCGAAGAAGGCCCCCGTCGCGAGGCTGATGTGGCGGGTGGGCCCGGAAAAAAGAGCCCAGGACGTGGCGAGCGCCACGTACATCATCGCGTCGACACCGATCCCCAGCCAATAGTTGTTGACGACCATGGGCAGGAATGCCGCGGCGACCGCCGCCGCCGCCGCGAGAATGAGCTCGGGGTGGCCCGGCGGCTTCACGCCGTGCTCCTTCCGAACAGGCCCCTCGGGCGGAAGAGCAGGATCAGGAGAAAAATCAGATACGCCGAGGCGAGCGTGAGTCCTGGATCAATGAGCGTGGCGACCGCCGTCTCGACGAGTCCGAGTATCGCCGCGGCCACGACCGCTCCGCGGATATCGCCGACACCCCCCATGATCACGATGATGAGAGCCTTCAGCGTGAACACGACGCCGATGGACGCGTCGAGCGTTATGAAGGTGGAGACGAGCGCTCCTCCCATGACGGTGACGGCGCCGCCGAGAGCGAAGGCCAGGGCGGACATGCGCGGCACGTCGATTCCGACAAGCCCGGCGGCCTCCGTGGACACGGCGACCGCGCGGACGGCGACCCCGACGCGGGTATGATTCAGCCAAATGTGAAGGGCTCCGCCGATCAGGGCCGCCACGAGGAACGCCACGAGGCGGTTGAGCGACGTGGTGGAACCGAGGATCGATATCGGCTCCGACAGGTACTTGTAGGCGAAGAAACCACCCTCGATTGACACCATGATCCCGATGATGACGAAGGACATTCCGAAGGTGGCGAGGATCGAATCGACCTCGAGGCGGCCCTTGGTCCGTGCGCGGCGCGCGAGAGGCGCCAACAGCGACGCGTAGATCAGCCAATTGCCCGCGAAGGCCACGGGAGCCGCGAGGATCACCGTGAGGAGCGAGGATCACCGTGAGGAGCGGGCTGACCCCGCCGGTGGTGTGGAGCCAGAAGGCCGCGAGGGCGCCGAGAACCAGAAACTCGCCGTTGGCGAGGTTCATGATCCGCGCGACCCCGTACTGCAGATTGAGGCCCATCGCGACCAGCGCGTAGGTGCCCGAAAGCAGAAGCCCCGAGACGATGATGTCGAGCATTGAAGCGCCTTCGGCGGGCGGGGCGGAGCCGGGCCCGCCCCGCGGGATTGATCATTCGGCCCAGCCATCCTTGACGCGCACGGGCACGGCACCTTCGACTTTGGATCCCTTCACGCCTCGGAACACCCCGTCCTGCCACTGGCCCACGGACCAGAACGTGTGGCTCACGTTGTTTTCGAATGCCAGGTCGCCCATGACCGTGTCGAAGGAATTGTCCTTGATGTACTGGGTCACGGCGTCCCTGTCGAGCGTTCCCGCTCCCTCGATGGCCTGCTGGAGGATTTGGAGCGCGGCGTAGGTGTTGGCCGACGCCCAGTAGTCGGCCACCTTGCCCGTGACCTCCTCGTGGGCCTTCCGGTACTCGGCGATCCTGGGATCGTCCACATTGGTGCCGCCGGCGCCGAGGACGTTGTCGATTTTTCCGCCATAAGCCTCTGAGAACGACGGGAAACTGGTGGCCACGGCGGAGTAGTAGACGGCCACGTCGAGGTTCTCGATGATCGCCTGCTCGGCGAGGCCGAAACTGTCCGGCGGGTACGACCAGGCGACGAACGCCTTGGCCCCGGAATCCTTCGCTCCCTTCATGACCGGCGACAGGTCCGGCGTTCCAAGCGGATAGGACTTGTCGTAGACCAGTTCGAATCCGGCCTCGGTGAAGAGCTCCCGCGCGACATCGGACAACTCGATGCCGAAGGCGTCGGCCACGTTCACCATGGCGATTTCATCGCCGATGACCCCGGCGTCGCGCTTCTCTACGAGGATTTCCTTCACTCCTTCGACGAAGGCGGTGGTCGTGCCCAGCGTGAAGAAGAGGTTCGGGTAGCGCGTCGTCAGCTCCTCCATCTTGTCGGTTATGGCGGAGACGGCGATCATCGGGTAACCGTAGCGGCCGTAGATCGGCGCGGTGGCGATGTTGAAGCCGGTGCCGTAGGGCGCGACGACGAAATCGACCTTGTCCCGCTCCGCCAGTCGCTGCGCCAGTTTGATGTGTTCGCCCGGGTTGGTTTTGTCGTCGTACTCGATGAGTTCGATCAACATCCGGTCGCCTCCCACGTCGAGGCCGCCTTCGGCGTTCACCCGCTCCACCCAGAGTCGGACGTTCGGCCATTGCGTGACGGTCGCGCCGCCCGCGAGCGGGCCGGTTTTGGGCGCGATGGCGCCGATTTTCACGGTTTCCGCCGACTGGGCGGCCCCCATCGAAACGGCGGTGAACACCGCCGCAGCCGCGAGGCTGGAAATTGTTCCGCGGATCATGCTGTCCTCCCTTAAACGAGCCGCTGTGGCGACGGCCCCATCCTCCCGGTGCCGCCACCGCGGTCCACGGTTGTCTGTTCAACCGCCGACCATCGATACCCAAGGATCAGTACCCTCTTCCTCTTCCCTTCGCAACGAAATGAGCGGCCCATCGCAGTTTCGACTATCGAACGCGAAGCGGGCCGCGGGTCTCCCGGATCATAATTTGTCCGAACGGGCGGAGGAACCGCCAATTCCGGAATCCTGAACCCGCGCCGACTGGCCGCGTCACCGAGTGAAGTGGACCAAGAAATACAATGCTACCCGGACCGAAAATCCATAGGTCTCAATCCGTCATTCGCCATTCCTCGCTCCCGCGGCCATGCTGTCAATGCGATGAAACGAAGGGGATCCATGCCACCATTCACTGGGCTCGCTCCTGGAATATCCTCGACGAACTACGCAAGGTCACTCGCGCGGTGCGGAAAGGAACGAATCGGGGCCGAATCACCCGGATTGCCCTGGGAACACCGTGCGTGGTGGGGGCAACCGAATCGGAGCCTCCGACGCGCCGCCCCAGCTCGGAAAATGTGGCGCGGGAACCGCGGCGGAGAGGATGCGTCGGGCGGGTACCGCTCCACTTGTGGCGGGACGGCGATTCATCCCGACTGAGAGCATTCGCTCCCACTCGCAAAAGTGCGACGGAGTAAACCTCCAAGGACGAGATCAGCGCGATGCCGATTCCCGGCGCCGGTTCGCGGCCAAACCAACAGCTTCCACCCTTCCGCGCAGCGATAATGACCCGGGCGTGGGGGAGAGCCGCCCGCGAGTCTCCCTAACTGGCGCCACGCGGTTCATCCGTGCGGGAGACCGGCGGGGCGCGGTGGCGGCAATTCCGATCGCTTCATTGAAGATCACCATTGTTAAACGTCGAAAGGCATATATAAAATTCCCGAATATTCCGGAAAATCCCAAAATTCACATTTCGACTTCATATCTGTCTCGGAAAATCCGGAGATGTTCGACCAGCCATCCGGCCGGTTGGTTTTTCTCCCAGAAGTCGAAAAGTTCGGGATAGCTCATGTGGAGGAATCCGGGCTTTGTTCCTTCG
>JANQKA010000538.1 GCA_028281405.1 Hasllibacter sp.
AAACCCGGCCCGAAACCCGCTTCGCCGGCGCAGCGCCTCGGGATGCCGCCCTACTCGGAGAAGTACCGCAATTCGCCTTGGGGGCGGGAGCAGGGGCAGTCGCCCCGCCGAATGCTCCCTTTCAAACCAAAGGGCCCAGATTTGCCTTGGATGTAGCGGAACACGGAGCGCCCGGACCCCGTGTTTCATGCCGGGGGAAGGGGGCGGTTCCCACCCCGTGAAGATTTGGGGACGCCCCCGGTTCGATTCCCGACCGGCGAACCCCTCATGCCCCGCGAGGGCGTGAACTTGCGCCGCGGAGTCTGAGCGCGGGAATCTCTGGCCTCGCGCGGCCCCGCGGCATCTACGCCACCGTCGCGGGGAACGTGATCGGCGGTGGACGGCCCGCGGCTCAGGCCGCCATCGCGGTGCCGTCGCCATAGCGGCCGTAGAAGGTCTCGCCGGAAGCGGCGACGTCCTTCAGCAATTCCGGAGCCGCGAAGCGGGCACCGTGAACGGCTTCGAGCTTTTCACTCAATCCGATGGCGTCGGCCGCGCCGATCATGTCGAGCCACGAGAACGGTCCGCCCGACCATGGCGCGAAGCCCCATCCCAGGATCGCTCCCACGTCTCCTTCGCGGATATCCTCCAGAACGCCCGCTTCGAAGGCGCGGACGGCCTCGAGGACTTGCGCCATAAGGAGGCGGTGCCGCACGGTGGCCAGATCCGGTTGGACGTCCGCCTTGGGGAATTTGTCGCCAAGGCCCCGCCAGAATTCGCCACGCTTGCCCTTGTCGTCATACGCGTAAAAGCCCGCGTTGTTCTTCCGACCCAGACGCCCCTGATCCTCCATCCAGAAGATCACCTCGTCCACCTCCCCGTCGGCGTAGGCGCCGCCCAAAGCGGCCTTGGTCGCCCGGGCGATCCTCGCGCCGAGGTCGATTGATGTCTCGTCCACGAGCTGCAGCGGGCCTAGCGGCATGCCGGCGAGTTTCGCCGCGTTGTCGATCAACGCGGGAGCCACGCCTTCGCCGACCATGCGGATTCCCTCGTTGACGTAGGGGATGATGCAGCGGTTGGCGTAGAAAAACCGCTCGTCGTTGACGACGATTGGGGTCTTGCGGATTTGGCGGACGAAATCGAGAGCCTTGGCCACGGCCCGGTCGCCGGTTTTCCGTCCTTTGATGATCTCCACGAGGAGCATCCTGTCGACGGGCGAAAAGAAGTGGATGCCGATGAACTGTTCCGGCCGCTTGGAGGCCTTCGCGAGATCCGTGATCGGAAGGGTGGAGGTGTTGGTCGCGAACACGCAGTCGTCGGGAACGGCCGCCTCGGCCCTGCCCGTGACGTCGGCCTTGACCGATGGATCCTCGAACACCGCTTCGACGATCAGGTCGCAGCCTTCGAGCGCGGCGTAATCGGTGGTCGCCTCGATTCGGCCGAGTATCACCTCCTTTTCTTCGGGGGTGATCCTTTTGCGTGAAACGCCCTTGTCAAGAATGCTTTCGGAGTGGAACCTGCCCTTGTCGGCGGCCTCCTGATCCCGGTCGATCAGCACGACTTCGATTCCCGCGTTGGCGGAGACGTGGGCGATGCCCGCGCCCATCATTCCGGCTCCGAGGACGCCGATCCTCCTCACCCTTTGATCTCCCGCGTCAGGGCGCTTGGCTCCCTTTTCCAAGGCTTCCTTGTTGAGGAAGAGGGAACGGATCATCGCCGACGAGCTCGGATTCATGAGCACGGAGGTGAAGTGGCGCGCCTCGACCCGCAGCGCGGTGTCGAAGGGCACGAGCGCGCCCTCGTAGACCGCGGACATCAACGCCTTCGCCGCCGGATAGGCGCCGAAGGTGTTGGAATGAACCAAGGCGGAAGCGCCGACGTACGTCATGAAACCGGATGGGTGGTAGGGCGCGCCTCCGGGCATTTTGTAGCCCTTTTCGTCCCATGGCTTGACGATGTCCTTGTCGGTCGCCGCCAGAACCCACTCCTTGGCCCGCGACAGCAATTCGCCGGGGGGGACGACCTCGTCGACGAGGCCGGCGGATTTAGACTTGGCGGGGTTCGACAATTTGCCTTCGAGGATGAAGGGCGCGGCGGCCATCGCGCCCATCTTGCGCACGAGCCGGGTGGTGCCGCCCGCGCCGGGGAAAAGCCCGACCTTGATTTCGGGAAGGCCGATCCGGGCCTTCGGATTGTCGGCGGCGAAGACGCGGTGGCAGGCGAGCGGCAATTCGTAGCCGATTCCGAGCGCGGTTCCGGGCAGGGCGGCGGCGATGGGCTTGCCGCCCTTTCCGGTTTTGGGATCCATTCCCGCGCGCTCGATTTTGCGCAATACCCCGTGGGCCTCCATCAACATGCCGAAGATCGCGGCGGCCGGGGAGTCCGGGTTTTCGTCGCGGACTTTGGCGAGGACGTTCAAATCCATTCCCGCGGCGAAGGTGTCCTTTCCCGAGGTGATGACGGCGCCCTTGATCGAATCGTTGGAGAGCGCCTCGTCGATCAATCCGTCGAGCGTCTCCCAGGCGTCGCGGGTCATGACGTTCATGGAGCGCCCCTCGACGTCCCAGGTGATCACGGCGATTCCGTCGCCGTCCGTGTCCATCTTGAAATCGGCCATGTCGTCGTGTCCTTTCCCGGGTTCAGGCGCGCTCGATGATGGTCGCGGCCCCCATGCCGGAACCGATGCAAAGCGTGGCGAGGCCGAGCTCCTTGTCGGAGCGTTCGAGTTCGTCGACGAGCGTGCCGAGGATCATAGCTCCGGTGGCTCCCAGCGGATGCCCCATCGCGATCGAGCCTCCGTTGACGTTGACCCTGTCGTGATCGACGTCGAACGCCTGCTCGAACCGCAAGACGACGGAGGCGAACGCTTCGTTGACCTCGAAGAGATCGATGTCCCCGATGGAGACGCCGTTCTCGCCGAGGATCTTCCGCGTCACGGGAACGGGGCCGGTGAGCATGATGGTGGGATCGGTGCCGATCTTGGCGGTGGCGCGGACGCGGGCGCGGGGCTTGAGGCCCCTGGCGTCTCCCCATTCCTTGGACGCGACCAGCACCGCGGCGGCGCCGTCCACTATGCCCGAGGAGTTGCCCGCGTGATGGATGTGATTCACGCGCTCCAGGTGGGGGTATTTCATGACGGCGATTTTGTCGAAGCCCGGCATGACCTCGCCGATCTGCTTGAACGACGGGTTCAGCGCGCCGAGCGACTGCATGTCCGTTTCGGGACGCATGTGCTCGTCGTGGTCGAGAATCGTAAGCCCGTTCATGTCCTTGATCGAGACGACGGAGTTGTCGAAGCGCCCCTCGTCCCACGCCGCTTTGGCGCGCTTTTGGGATTCCACCGCCATCTCGTCGGCGGCGTCGCGGGTGAAGCCGTATTCGGTGGCGATGATGTCCGCGGAGATGCCCTGAGGGACGAAGTAGTGGTTGATCGCAACCGCCGGGTCGGCGGCGATGGCGCCGCCGTCGGACCCCATGGGCACCCGGCTCATGCACTCCACGCCTCCGGCGATGTAGGCTTGGGCCGCCCCGCCGCGGATTTGATTGGCGGCCATGTTGACGGCTTCGAGTCCGGAGGCGCAGAATCGGTTGATGGACACGCCGGGGATCGCCTCGTCGAGGTCGGAGGCGAGGACGGCGGTCCGGGCCAGGCAACCTCCCTGTTCGCCGATCTGGGTGACGTTGCCCCAGATCACGTCCTCGATTCCCGACTTGTCCTCGATGCCGTTGCGCTCCTTCACGGCGTTCAGCACCTGGGCCGAGAGGCTCACCGAGGTGACTTCGTGCAGGGATCCGTCCCCGCGGCCCTTGCCGCGCGGCGAGCGCACGGCGTCGTAGATGTAGGCGTCGGTCATCGTATGACTCCTTTCGTTCCGGGATTCACACCCGGTCGGCGGGGCCGCCGGGCATAAGGTCGTAGGGATGCTTCCATCCGGGAATGGCGGAGATGTTGGCGAGCCAGCGGTCGATTTCCGGCCACTCGGAGCGGACGAACCCGAACGGCTCCTCGTAGAACAGGTACCCGCAGCAGGAGAAGTCGGCAATCGTGGCTCCGTCCCCGACGATCCATTCCCGTCCGGCCAAATGGGCGTTCAGCGTATTGTAGGAGTTGGCGAGGCGGGCGCGCATGAAGTCGATCACCGCCCCGGGACGCTTGTCCTCGGGCAGGAAGTTCATCAGGAAGCGCGTCATGCCGGCTTGGGAGGACATTTTGTGATTGTCCCAGAGAACCCAGCGAAGGACTTCGTATCCGTCTCCGGGCGCCCCGCCGAATTTTCCGGTTTGATCCACGATCCATTTCTGGATCACGCCGGACTGTGAAAGCCGCAGGTCGGGCGTGACGAGGACCGGGGCCTCTCCCATCCCGTTGAAATCACGGCGCCATTCGTCGGAGCGGGTTTCGCCGCCGAAGAAATCCACCTTCACCGGCGCCCAGTCGAGGCCGGAGAGTTCCAGCGGCAGCGCCGCCTTGTAGGAATTGCCGCTTTCCCCGAAGCAGTGCAGTTCGATCTTCATTTCGTTTTCCAAGTGCTGGCCCGGCGCGCCGGGCGGGTTGTCAGAAATTCGCCGCGTCGAGTTCCATGACCGTGTCGGCCCCGGATTCGATTCGCGCGAGGTGCAGGCCGGTTGCGGGCAGCTGCCGCGCCATGTGATAGCGGCCCGTCGCGATCTTGGCCTTGTGGAATTCCGCGTCGCCGGAACCCGCGGCCAACGCCGCGCCGGAGGCCTTGGCCATGCGGGCCCACATCAGGCCGAGGCAGACGTGACCGAACAGGTGCATGAAGTCGTACGACCCGGCCAGCGCGTTGTTGGGATTCTTCACGCCGTGTTGCAGGAACCACGCTCCCGCGGCCTGCAAATCCTTCGACGCCTTCTTCAGCGGTTCGAGAAAGCCCTCCCCAAGATCGGCGTCTCCTTCGTTCTCCTTGATGAAGGATTTGACCATTTCGAAGAAACCCATGATGGTCTTGCCGCCGTTGAGTCCGAGTTTGCGTCCCACGAGGTCGAGCGCCTGGATGCCGTTGGTGCCCTCGTAGATCATGGTGATCCGGGCGTCCCGGACGAATTGTTCCAAGCCCCATTCCTTGGTGAATCCCGAACCGCCGAGGGTCTGCTGCGCGAGGACCGTGGTTTCGAAGCCCTTGTCGGTGAGAAAGCCCTTGAGGACGGGCGTGAGCAGGGAGACCAGAGCCTCGGCCTCGGCGTTCCCCTTGCGTCGGGCCTCGTCGATCAGCGACGCTCCCCAAAACGTGAACGCGCGGGCTCCCTCGACGAAAGATTTCTGATCCATGAGGTTCCGACGCACGTCGGGATGCACGATGATGGGATCCGCGGGACCGTCCGGATTCCTGACTTCCGTGACGTCGCGTCCCTGAAGGCGCTCCCTCGCGAAGGCGAGGGCGTTCTGGTGGGCGACGCACGCCTGGGCGTATCCTTGAAGGCCGACGCCGAGCCGGGCTTCGTTCATCATCGTGAACATGGCGCGCATGCCCTTGTGCTCCTCGCCGACGAGATACCCCGTGGCGCCGTCGTAGTTCATGACGCAGGTCGCGTTGCCGTGAATTCCCATTTTGGATTCCAGGCCGCCGCAGGAGACGGCGTTGCGCTCGCCGAGGGATCCGTCCTCCTTGATGAGGAATTTGGGCACGATGAAGAGCGAGATGCCTTTGACGCCTTCCGGGCCGCCGGGGATTTTGGCGAGGACGAGGTGGATGATGTTCTCGGCGAGGTCGTGTTCGCCGCCGGATATCCAGATTTTGGAACCGGTGATCGCGTGTGTTCCGTCGCCCCGGGGCTCGGCCTTGGTGCGGATCAGGCCGAGGTCGGTGCCGCAGTGGGGTTCGGTCAGGTTCATGGTGCCGGCCCAGGCTCCAGACACCAGATTCGGAAGATAGTCGCTCTTCTGCTGATCCGTGCCGTGGGCGAGAATCGCGGAAACCGCGGCGTGGATGAGGCCCTGATACATGTTGAACGACATGTTGGCGGAGACGAACATCTCGCTCACGGCGGAGTTGATGAGGTAGGGCATGTTCTGGCCGCCGAATTCCTCCGGACAGTCCAAGCCGATCCATCCACCGTCCCGCATCCTGTCGTAGGCGTCCTTGAACCCTTTGGGGGTGCGCACGACGCCGTTCTCCAGCGCGCAACCCTCTTCGTCGCCCACCTTGTTCAGAGGCTGAAGGACGTTCTCCGAAAATTTCGCGGCTTCGTCCAGAATTGCGCGGGTGAAGTCACGGTCCAGTTCGGCGTAGCCGGGCACGTCGGAGGAGGAGATGTTCAGGACGTCGTGCAGGATGAACTGCATGTCCTTAACCGGAGCGCGGTAGCTGGGCATCGGTTTCCTCCTTTCAAGTGTTGCTCGAACCGCGCCCGTCCGGTTCGGGCGGAACGGGCGCGGGATTCCCACCGTGGCGGTGGTCGTGTCCGACGCCCGCGGGAACGGGGAACCCGCGGCGGAACCGCAGCTCTCCTCGCCCGTCGGAGACGCCGATGGCCATTTCGGAGTCCTTTACGGTGGTCCGCGCGGGCTTCGATGGAGGCGGATGGGAGGCTGTGCCCGGGACAGGACACCCCATCGGTTGGCGATGTCGCGGGGAATCGGGTCCGCCGGACGGAGAATTCGTCGCGATGGGCTTGGAAGGTTCCATACGGGGCCGGGGATCCCCGGCGCGAATGAACGTCCCCGTCCAAGGGGCCGCGGCTTCGATGGAGGGCGGGAACCCAGGCCGCGTCCGGTCTCCGGGGCCGGGGAGGGACGTGACCGTTTGGAATTCCGGACGCACGGCGGCCTTCCGGCCCGTCCGGCCGACTTCGCCGGTCCGGGAGCGGAGCGTCCACCCGGCGCGGGGCGCGGACACGCGCCCGTCCTTTCGGAACGCGCCGCGGATCCCGGGCGCCGCCGGAACGGCCATCGGGGATCGCGGCGAGCGCGCGTCCGATCCGCGGCCATCCAAGAGCTTCCGGTGGCCATTCCCGGCCGGGAGCCGGACGCTCGCCGGGAGACGCGGGAAATCCAATTTGAAAGCCCCGACCACCGATTCGGAATTCCACGGGCGCCGGGTGACGCTTGTCCGCCCCCGGCGGGCGGCGTGCACCCGGACGTGGGGCGCGGACAGCTGCTTCAATTCTGCCATTCGGCCATCCTAAACGCCCGGAGCCCTTCGGCGCAAGACGGCGGGGGAAGGGGACGAAAGGCGTCCCGGCGTCCGGATTCGGATCCGCGCTCCGCCGGTTCTCCCACCGCGCGTGGGTTCGAAGTCATGTGCTGCGTTTACATGACCACTCCGGAGCGGTTCTCCCACCGCGCGTGGGTTCGAATCTTCGGGGCCCGCTTCCGATCGCGGCGTTTCCGGGACGCGCGGGAGGGGCGCACGGCCGGTCCGGTTTTCGGCATGTTGGAATCAGGGCGGCGATCGCCGGAACTTCCCCTCCAAGCCTGCGACGACGGGTGGAATTGCGCGGTCGGTCCGGCGACGGTCGGCTGAGCGGCGTGGTCGGGCCGGCCATGGTCGGGAAATTGCCCGGTGAACGATGTTCCAGAAAATATCCGGGACGTCCATCGGGGCAGTGCGTTCGGCGCATGGGAATCGGGGTGGGGGGAACCAATGGTCGCGCGTTTGCTCCGGACGTGGACGTAAGCCGGTCCGTCCATCCTTCTCCGGCGGGGTCGAGCGACCCGTCCGGGTCGATTCGGAGATGAATGGGGAGGGCGCCGCTTTGGCGGGCCAACGGGCGCTCCCGTCCCGACCAGTCGGCGGTCCGGCGGCCGCTCCGGGGGATTCGGGGGCCGCGAGCGGGAGCGCGGTCCTGGAGGCCGGCGTCTCCGGGGCGCTGCTGGATCCCCTTCTTGATTCCGGCCCGGTGGTTCTTCGGATCGGTTTCCGGAGGCGTCAGGAGGCATGACGGGTATCCGCCCCTGCGCCGAGGTCTCCGAGGGCAAGGTGGATCGGCGATGCGTGTCGTTCGTCTCCCGGGCGGTGGCGGGGCACCGACCTCCCGCGAAATCGGTTGCCATTCCGCGAAATTCCGTTATATCCCGGCGCCGCGCCTTGGCGCGCGCGGACGACACAATGGAGGTGGCCCGGCGAATGGGGCGAAGCACGCCGCGCCTTGGCGCGCGCGGACGACACGGCGGAAAGGGGAGAACATGCGGGTTTCGGTTACGGGCGGGCGCCGCCGCGATGGCCGGAGTGGATTTTGTACGCCCGCCCCGTCCGACGTCGGAGCCTCCACGCTCCGCCGCTCGGCCGGGCGGTTGTTTTCACGTCTGATCGTCCGGGGGAAACCCGATCCGTTCCGGAGGGACGAAGCGGTTCGATCGCGGTCCGCCGGTCTTTGGAAGATGGCGGCGCGGACCGCCACTCCCGCAGGGGAGGCATGCGGATGAAGGCCGTCCCCCTGCGAATAGCCTGCGGCGCCATCATCGAGACCCAACGCTGGACGATTTTGAACCTGAGGGGTTTCGAATTGTTGGCGGCGGGAACCATGCTCACCAACGCTTATCGCTCGCTTGTCGTCGCGACGCGCTTCTCGAGCGAGGACACGCCCGTTGACATCGATCCTTTTCTGGACGAGGCGCAGAACGACGCGCTCGGCCAATTCGCGCGGAAGCCATCCTTGGTCCGCGCATGCGAGCGGGCCCGTTCCGCCCTGACGAACGTGATTCCGGAGCGGATTCACGACGCCGCCCATCCGATGGTTCCCCGGAAGGTGGCCCTCGAATGCATCGACCACGCCGGAATCTGGGCGTTGCTGAATTTGGAGGGGGATGAACGGGACCTGGCCTATTTCGCGCTTGGCCGCGCTCGAAGGAACATCACCGCCTTTGGTTGGAGAAAATTTTTCAATCGACAGGTCAAAGTCGAATACGAGATCGAGGAGGCCACGCGCGAGGTGCGTCTGGTCGAGGAGAGGATCCCGAGCGCCCCCGACATTCCAGGAGGTCATCGATGGTCCAGCCGGGTGCACAAGGTTTGCCGACAGGTCGAGGACGCCGTGATGCGCAACTACCGGGATTACCGTGATCGCCGGATGCGCATGGAAAAGCGATGAGCCCGGTTGACATTCATCCCGTGGCGATCATCGCCGCTCCAAGGCGCCGAATCTCCGCGCGCGTCCGGCGGGTCAAACGATGACACGCAAGGTGGTGGCGCTCGGGAGCGGGAACGGTTCCGCCGGGGGGCGGCGTCGGCGGCGGGCCGCTTCCGGGTATCGTCCCGGGTCGCCAATCGGCGACGGAAACCCAGGTGATGGCGGCGGTCCGCGAAATTTTCGAACGCGGGGAGGCGTCCGGAGAATCAATCGACAGGGCGGTTCGGCGCGGCATGACGCGGATGATCCCGACGGGATTGAACCCAACCGGCACGCGCTGGCCCGGAGCCGCGTTCGACGGCGGAGGGGAAGGAGGGAAGCCGGGTCGGCTTGGATGAATCCCGGGTGATTGTTTCCCGCCACCCGAATTATTCAGACTCGTCGGACGGGTCTTGTTCCGCCGGGTTCGGAGGCGCCCGATTTGATTCCCGGCCCGGTCTCCGCGGAGGACCGCCACAATCCGGATGCGCGGCGGAACGGGGATCAAACCCGGCGATGAAGGGTCTCCCGGCCGCGCAATGTGGTTGCCCGCCGGAAGACAAGCGCCTATTGGGGAGCGAGGACGAACCCGTGGCGGAATAGCGCGGGTGGCATGATGGAGAAGTTTGAACATTGCGGGTTTTCCCTTTTGAAGCATGGCGTGTCCGCGTTGGACGGCGTGGGCGTTCGGATGTCGCCGGGCCGGCCCCGCTGCGCCGTGACGAGGGTTTGAAGGGTCGGGCTCGGCGCCTTCGCGAGGTCCGCGCGGTTGTTCGTCGGAGTCCGACGTTCGGCTTCCCCGTCGGCGGCGGCGGGAAGCCGCCAACACATCGCGCGATTGTCGGTTCGGGAGCGGTCCAATGAAACCCATACCCCTGTACATCGCGGTCGAGTCGGTGCTCGAGACCCAGAGTTGGACGCTCCTGAACATGGACGGACACGAACTCGCCGCCGCCGGAACCATGCTCTCCAAGGCGTATCGCGTTCTCGTCGCCGACTTGCGTCGTTCCGGCGATGACACTCCCGTCGACATGGACCCCGTTCTGGACAAAACTCAGAAAATTGCCCTCGACGCGTTCACGGGCGAGCCATCCTTGATCAAGGCCTGCGAACAATCCAGGTCCGCCTTGGCCGATGTCGTTCAGGAGCGGATACGCGACGCCGACCTTCCGACGATTCCCCGGAGCGTGGCGGTCGACTGCATCGAGGAGGCGGCGATCTGGGCGGGGTTGAACATGGAGGGGGAGGAGCTGAATGTCGCCCACGCGGTTTTGGACGCCGCCCGGAAAAGGATAACCCACCCCGATTTGGGAGATCTCCTGGATACGCCCGTGAAAGTGGAAAGGGAGATGATTCAGGCGACTTACGAAGTGCGCGGCGAGGACCAGAAAAACCCGCCCTCTCCGCAGGATGTCGCCGGTCAGCGGCGGTTCGGCAGCCTCAACCGGGCCTGC
>JANQKA010000546.1 GCA_028281405.1 Hasllibacter sp.
ATCACCGTGCGCGACAGAACGGGCAACGGGGGCACGGACACCCTGCGGAACGTCGAGCGGATCAAGTTCAACGACAGGGAATACTCGGTGTTCGATGGCGTTGCCTATTCGAACGCCGCCAACACCCATGATATCCTGATTGGCGCGACCGTCAGCGGTGCGGTCGTGATGGGTGGCGATGGCGGCGACTACTTCGTCGGCACCCCCGGGATGAGCGAAAGGTTCGTGGGCGGGAACGGAACCGACACCGCGGTGTTCGGTGGAAACAGGGAGGACTACGATTTCACGTATGTGAATTCCGGCTCGGGCGGCGATCAGGTGAATTCACTCGTCGTTCGGGATCTGAATCTTCGGGATGGAGACGACGGCGTGGATGTTTTGACCGATGTCGAGGTAATTCAGTTCGCGGACGCGAGGTTCTCGGAAGCAAATGGAGGATTCGGCGCCATAAATGGCGATTCCGGGAACAATATATTCATCCATCCATCCGATCCTCCAACCGCGAATGCCTACATCTTGAATGGAGGAGATGGCGATGATGTCATGATCGGGGGCACCGGAGAAGGCATTGACACAAGGAACAGGTTCACGGATACATTCACCGGGGGACGTGGAAACGATGTGTTCATTGGCGGCGAGGGATCCGAGACGGACACCGCCGTGTTCACCGGAAACCGGAGCGAGTACATCTTGACGAAGGAATTCCGGCAGTATCACGTGCCGGGGGAATCGCGACCGAGGACGGAGGAATGGATCATCGTGGAGGACACGGTGAGCAACAGGGATGGACGGGACGAATTGCTGGGGGTCGAGCGCATCGACAGCACGGCGGGCGCGGACTTCGGGATGGTCTCCGATCTTGTGTTTGATCGAATTCTTGGAACCAGCGGAAACGACAATGGGAATTCTCTTGGGGCATTGACCGGAACCACCGGGAATGACGAAATACATGGCCGCGGCGGAAACGACAATTTGTTCGGCGGCGGCGGCGATGACGACTTGTTCGGCGGCGAAGGCGTCGACGAATTGCGGGGAGAGGGTGACGATGACACTCTTGATGGCGGCGCTGGCGACGACAATTTGTTCGGCGGCGCGGGCGAGGACAATTTGTTCGGCGGCGCCGGCGATGACGAGTTGTCGGGCGGTGATCAAGGCGACGTTCTTGAAGGCGGTGACGGCAGGGACGATTTGAATGGCGGCGCGGGGAACGACACACTCAGGGGCGGGGCCGGCGACGATGCGCCCGTCCTTGGAAACAACGCCGCCCTCAAAGGGGGCGCCGGAGACGACACCATCGAAGGTGGTCGGGGAAACGACGACCTCAGGGGGGAAGGGGACAACGATTCTCTTGAAGGCGGCGAGGGCGATGACGTGTTGGATGGAGGCGATGGCGTCGACACGGCCAAGTATGCCGGAGATCGGGCCGATTTCGCCATCACATACACGGTCGACGAAGCGTCGCGGTCGCTCAGCTACACCGTTGAGGACATCGGGCCGGGCGACGGCGACGAGGGAACCGACATGTTGTCGAATATCGAGGCGATCCAGTTTTCGGATCAAACCTTCAACCTGACGGGCGCGCCCGGCGCGGATTCGGACATTTTCGTCGGCGCCGTCGGCGGAAGCGTTGTCGACGGTGGCGCGGGGGACGATTGGTTGTTCGGCCTTTCGGGAAACGATACGATCACGGGCGGTTTTGGCGAGGATTTGATCGACGGCGGCGCCGGCGCCGACACCGCCGGATACTCCGATGTCCGGACCAGCTACACGGTCACGCGGGAAACCAGGATGCGCGAGGACGATTCGACGTTCGAAGTGGTTGTGGTGAAGGACAACAACCGCCTCAACGGAGACGAGGGGCGGGACGAATTGCGGAATATCGAATCCCTGCGGTTCTCTGACGGTCTCGTCATGGTGGCCGACTTGCCCGCTCCCTCCAACAACGCCGTCCGCTCCGATGGGAAGATGGAGATCGCGGCGACTCCCCTTGATGGCGCGGTCGGCGACGAGGGTGCGGGCGGCTTGGATGGCGGGAATGACGGTGGGCGGAGAAATGCTCTGGAATCCCGGAAAACGATGATCGCCGACTTCTTCGTGGTCGATGGGGGAACCGATTTCGACGGTGGCGCGGTGGACTCGTCGCGGATGGTTGAAGCGGATGGTGGCGGCTCGATGACCGCTTCAGGGGATGAATCGGCCCCGGATTTCTCGAACATGATGTTCGGCGAGGACGGAGACTACCTGTTTTCGATGATGACCTGAGGTTCGCGGCCGCCTTGAGGATCATATTGTGGCCGTCGGATGGTGGCGAGCGGCCGTATCGATGATGAATGTGGGGGGGCCACCGCATTGTGGCCTTCATCCCGTTCGTGGTGTGCATGCTCCCATGTGAATGATGTTACGTCCCGTCGTTCTTGCTGGCTTGTCCCCGGGCCGGGCGTTCGGTATTCGGTCGCGCCGCGGGCGCGGCCACCGGCGGAGGCTCCGCGGTCCGGGCCGGGGCCAAAGAGGGAACACCGTCCGGTTGCGAACGCGGGTTGATTGGAGGGCATGTCACTCCTGTTTCTCATACCACCGCTTGGGAGAATCCAACAACATTCACACGCGGCCGCGGCCGGAAATTGACTTCGGCAATTATCAACCGTGAGATACGGCCTTGTGAATGAAAACTTCCCCATCGTGAAGAGTGATTCGGTTTCCGATGTGTGAAAAGAGCCTGGTCGAACACGACCGGCTTTTAGAAACGGAGGAACGGAAATGTTGATCCACACGCCCGGACAAGCGGCGACGCCGCGAATCGAAATCGCGCTTCCGATCGAATGCGAATCACCCGCGATCCAGACGAATCACTCCCCGGCTTTCCCGAAGGCGGATGAATTCACGACCGATCACGGTCTCGTTCGCGGGGGGGACGCGCAAATGATCGAAAAGCGGATCGCCTTCGCGTACAAGTCGCAACAGATCGAATTCGGCGATTGGCTCCGTCCGGCTCCCGAAAACGTGAGCGCGGTTGCCTTCGAATTCACGGATGCGGGAAATGACCGTGCGCGCGGCAATTCCATGCCGGGCGGGAGCGCCTCCAATTCATCGTCCAATCCGGATGACGGAACCTCCTGGTTCATCGACGGGAATTCCCGGGGGCCCGGGATTCCGGAGCGGGAAAAAGCGGGCTTCGGAGATCCGGAATTCACGAATGCGCGAAATGGGCGCGGGTGGAGCAATTCGGACACGCTGTGTGGCGGTTTGGAAACCCGGCCCGAATTCAATTACGAAGCGCCGGGCGCCATCGTCGGAACGTCATGCGCGACGGACGGATTCCCGGTTCAGGCCATGGACGGGGATTTCCCGCCGGAGGCGGCGGGCGGCCACCACCTCCCGATGTCGGAGATGCATCAAAAGCGGTTCCGCGATCCGGGAAACCGCGATATTCCCGAGTGCGGGGGAGAAACATCGAATTGTCCCGGGGCCCGGGGATTCACCCCGGAAATCTTCATCCAGCCCGGCGGCCGCGCCGTGTTTCCACGCATCAACGCCAACGCGGCGGGAGATTCGTTCGGATGGTCGGAAATCGG
>JANQKA010000571.1 GCA_028281405.1 Hasllibacter sp.
GAAATTCGTGTCCAGCATTATGACGCCGACGGGATCGTCGCACCTGTCTTCCCTCATGTCGTTCCTCCCGGCGCGTCAGTCCGCGCATAGGTGCAGTCCGAGCGTGGTGACGCGTCTTACGGCGGGGCCGACCCCACGCCCCGAACGGCGCGGTCGTCCGCGCGTGGTGACACGCCACACGGCGGTGCCAACCCCTTGCCCCGACCGACGCGGCCGTCCGCGCGTGGGTGAAGCCGCGCCCGACGCCCCCTCTCGACACGGGCCTCCGCGCCAAAGCGTCCGCGCGCGGTCCATGTCGACTGCGCGACTTGCCGCGCGATTGCGCCGCCGCCGCCCATTTCCCCCACGTCGCGCCTCCCGGGCAAAACGTCCGCCGAGGTCCAAGTCACGGCGTTTCTTTCCGCGGCCCGTTGCCCTCCCCGGCGGAACCACCGGGACTGGCGCGGCGGTGCGTTCGACGATTTCAACGCGCCCGGCCGCTCCGCTCCGGCCGGACCGCCGGGCGGTTTCCCGCCTCGACCACTTGCGCCCGGGCGCCGCCCGGTAGCACTTTGCCCGGGGATTTGGGAGGAACCATGGCGAAAGGCAAATCGAAGATCGCCGTCATCGGCGCGGGCGTGGTCGGGGTCTCGACGGCGCTCTGGCTGCAGCGGGCGGGCCACGAGGTCGTCCTGGTTGACAGGGAGGGCGCCGCGGCGGGCGCGTCGAAGGGAAACGGCGGAGTCATCGCCTCCGTGGCGGTCGTGCCGGTCCCGGTGCCAGGCCTGGCCCGCAAGGCGCCGGGAATGCTGTTCGACCCCGATCAGCCGCTGTTCCTCAGATGGGGCTATTTGCCGCGTCTGCTGCCGTTCCTCCGCCGATACCTGTCCCACGCGACGGAGGAGCGGGTCGAAGCCATCTCGAAGGGCCTGCACACCCTGCTCGGCGACGCGCCGAGCCAGCACCGCGCCCTCTCCGCCGGCACCCCGGCGGAGAAGCATGTCGGGACGGGGAGCTATTTGTACGGCTACACCGACCGGGCCGCCTACGAGGCGGACGCCTTCGGCTGGGACGTCCGGCGCCGCAGGGGCGCGCGCTTCGAGGAGATGTCCGCCATCGGCCTCGCGTCCTTCGACCCGGCTCTCAAGGGGCGGTTCGGGTTCGCCGTGAACTGCGTCGACAACGGCATGATCTCCGATCCGGGGGCCTATGTCCGCGCGCTCTCGAAGGCGGTGGAGGTCGGCGGGGGCCTGTTCGTCAAGGCGCGCGCCGTCGGGTTCGAAACCGACGGCGGACGGGCCCGCGCCCTCCGCTGCGAATCGGGGCCGGCGTTGTCCGCCGACGGGTTCGTCGTCGCCACAGGCGCCTGGTCGGGGCCGCTCGCCAAGCAGCTCGGCGTGACCGTGCCGATCGAATCCGAGAGGGGCTACCACATCGAATTCCACGAGCCGAACATCAAGCTCCGCGCGCCCGTCATGGTCGCCTCCGGCAAATTCGTGGTCACGCCGATGGAGGGCCGCCTGCGCGCCGCCGGAGTCGTGGAATTCGGCGGTCTCGACGCGGGGCCCTCGCGCGCTCCCCTCGAGTTTCTCAGAAGGAACGTCGAAAGGCTGTTCCCGGATCTCGAATTCAGACGGACGACGGAATGGATGGGGCACCGGCCCGCGACATCCGATTCGCTTCCGGTCATCGGACGCAGCCCGCTTCTGGAAAACGTCTGGCTGGGATACGGGCACCAGCATATCGGATTGACGGGCGGCCCGAAAACGGGACGAATGCTCGCGCAACTGATCGGGGGAGCCGGGCCGAACGAGGATTTGTCGGCCTTCGCGCCCGACCGGAAAGCCTGACGATCAGCGGACAGAACAGGGAGACCACCAGATGAAACCGATGAACCTCATCGCAGCCGCCGCGTTAGCCGCAGCCGCGGGCGCCGCCCAGGCGGAAAGCTGGGACATGCCGATGGCCTACGCGGCCTCCAACTACCACTCCGAGCACGGCGTGATCTTCGCCGACAAGGTGCGCGCCGCCACCGGCGGCCGGATCGACATCACCGTGCACCCGGGCGGTTCGCTCTTCGGGGGCGGGGACATCAAGCGCGCGATCCAGACGGGACAGGTTCCGATCGGCGAGCGGCTGATGTCGGCCCACGCGAACGAGAACGCGCTGTTCGCTTGGGACAACCTCCCGTTCATCGCCACGACCTACGAGCAGAACACCGCGCTCTGGGAGGCCGCGAAGGACAAGGTCAACGAGGCGCTGGCCGAGCAGAACCTCGTCGCCCTCTACACCTGCCCGTGGCCGGGCCAAGGCTTCTACTTCAAGGGAAGGGTGACCTCGTCCAACGACATCCAGGGCGTGAAGTTCCGCTCCTACAACGCCGCCACCGCGCAAATCGCCGAGGAACTGGGCATGATCCCCGTGCAGGTGGAGGCCGCCGAACTGAGCCAGGCGCTGGCGACCGGCGTCGCCGAAGCCTTCATTTCGTCCGGATCCACCGGTTACGACCGCAAGGTCTGGGAGCATCTGGATTACTACTACAAGGTGAACGCCTGGCTGCCGCGCAACTACGTCATGGTGAACAAGCGGACGTGGGATGGCCTCGACGCGGGCACCCGCGCCGCGATCCAGAAGGCCGCGGATGAAACCGGGGCGGCCTGCACGGCGAAGTCGGCGGAACTCGCTGGCTGGTATTTCGAGCAGCTCGAGGCCAACGGCATGACCGTCACCGACGCGGGCCCGAGATTCCTGGCCGAACTGCGGGCCATCGGCGACAAGATGCAGAAGGATTGGCTGGCCGACGCGGGAGCGGACGGACGGGCCATCCTCGACGCCTACAACAACTGAGGGCCAGCGCGCCCGTCCCGGGAAGGGCCGGGCGCGCCCCCGTTCAAGGATTCGCATGCGGGATTTCGGACCAGTTTGGGGCCTTCCCCTGTGGGTGTGGCTTTTCGTCCTGCCGGCCGTCTTGATCGCCGCCGCCTGGTGCGCGCCCTCCCGGTCGGGGAGGATCCTCTCGCCCGTCTGGTCGGCGCTCGACCGCGTCTACGCCGCGGCGGGGGTACTGGCCGCCGTGGGCATGGTGACGATCCTCCTGCTGATCGTCGCGCAGATGGCCGCCCGCTGGTCTTCGGTGGCGTTTCCCGGGTCCACCGATTTCGCGGGTTACGCCATGGCTTCGACATCGTTCTTCGCGCTGGCCCACGCGCTGACGCGGGGGGCGCACATCCGGGTATCCGTGCTTTTGAACCTGACCGCAGGCACCCGGTTCTGGCTGGGGGCATTCGCGCTACTGGTCGGTGCCGTCACGGCCACGTATCTGGCGCGATTCGCGATCAAGACCGCAGGGTTTTCGGCCCTTCTGAACGACCGCACCCAGGGGCAGGACATGGTGCCGGAGTGGCTGGTGACCTCCTTCCGGACGCTTGGTTCCCGGCCCGGCGAATGGGTGGAGCTCTGGGCCCGGTCTGGCGATGGCTGGGTGCACACCCCGCTCTGGTTGCCGCAGATTCCCATGTGCGTGGGGTCGGTATTGTTGGCGGTCGCGCTCTGGGACCATCTATCGCGTCTGCTGGTCACCGGAGAGAGCATGATCGTCAAGGAGGCGGTTGAGTGAGGGCGGTACGGGAGACGGCGGTGGCGGCTCCCGCGCCCGGAAGCGTCCGGGCGGCCGTCTGGGCTTGGCCGGAACAGCCCGCCGCGGACACCCGACGGGTCGGACGTGAGGCCGCGATTCGGAATCATCCATCACCGATTCCCTTTGGCACCGGATCTGCCGCGCGTTCAGCAGCGATTCGGAATCGTCATCCGCGGATTTCCGCGGGAGCCGGTCTTTGCGCGTGGGCCGCCACGATTCGGAATCATCCTCCGCGGATTCCCGCTGGAGCCGGAGCCGCCGAGCGTGCCGCCGCGATTCGGAATCATCTTTCACGGATTCCCGCGGTATCTGGACCCTCCGAGCGGGCCGCATCGATTGGGAATCATCCTCCGCGAATTCCCGCGGGAGCAGGACACGCCGCGCCGGCGTCCGCGATTCGGAATCATCCTCCACGGATTCCCGCGGTATCTGGACCCTCCGAGCGGGCCGCCTCGATTGGGAAACATCCTCCGCGAATTCCCGCGGGAGCCGGACACGCCGCGCTGGCGTCCGCGATTCGGAATCATTCTCCCCGGATTCCCTCGGTCGCCGGTCCCGACGCGCGGGCCTCCATGATTCGGAATCGTCCACCCCGGATTCCAGCGGGGGCCGGGTCCGCCGCGCGGTTCGCCGCGATTCGGAATCGTCCTCCGCGGATTCCCTCGGTCGCCGGACCCGACGCGCGGGCCTCCATGATTCGGAATCGTCCAACCCGGATTCCCGCGGGAGCCGGACCCTCCGCGCGGGCCGCTACGATTCGGAATCATCCTCCGCGGATTCCCGCAGGAGCCGGAGCCGCCGAGCGTGCCGCCGCGATTCGGAGTCATCCTCCACAGTTTCCCGCGGGAGCCGGACCCGCCGTGAGGGCCGCCACGATTCGGAATCGTCTTCCGCGGATTTCCGAGGGAGCAGGAGCAGGAGCCGCCGAGCGTGCCGCCGCGATTCGGAGTCATCCTCCACGGTTTCCCGCGGGAGCCGGACCCGCCGTGAGGGCCGCTACGATTCGGAATCATCCTCCCAGGATTCCCGTGGGAGCCGGACCCGCCGCGTTGGCGGCCACGGTTCGGAATCATTCTCCACGGATTTCCGAGGGAGCAGGAGCAGGAGCCGCCGAGCGTGCCGCCGCGATTCGGAGTCATCCTCCACGGTTTCCTGCGGGAGCCGGACCCGCCGTGAGGGCCGCCACGATTCGGAATCATCCTCCCAGGATTCCCGTGGGAGCCGGACCCGCCGCGTTGGCGGCCACGGTTCGGAATCATCCTCCACGAATTTCCGAGAGAGCCGGACCCTCCGCTCGGGTCGACGCGATTCGGAATCGTCCTCCGCGGATTCCCGCGGGCGCCGGATCCGACGCGTGGTCGTCCGCGATTCGGAATCATCTTCCGCGGAGTTCCGCGGGGCAGGAGCGGCCCCAAGGACGGTCGGGCCAAGGCGCCGTTTTCTTTCGCCAACGTCCGTTGGGCGG
>JANQKA010000623.1 GCA_028281405.1 Hasllibacter sp.
AACACCCTTCTTGGCCCACCTGCGGAACCGTCTGTGGACGGAGTTCCACTTCCCGAATCTCTTGGGAAGCTCCCGTCACGGACAACCCGTGCGAATGACCCACAGGACGCCGTTCAAGAACTTTCAGTTGTCCTTGGCCGTCCTACCGCTGTCCCCTTCCTTGCCGGGAATCACTGGCTCGATCGTTGCGAATGTGTGCTTCGTGATCTTGTGTCGAGATGTGCTCATGCGTTCCTCCAATTTTGGAGGTTGAATCACGCGGCAACGTTCTTGGGAATCCCCAAAATGCGCAAAATCGCATCGAACCGCTGGAATCGAATGTCCACAGGCCCTAGACCATCGGTGTCAGCCGGTCCGGGGAAGGGATCGACCCGAGGGCCGGCGACGGGTCTCGATTCGGATCGTCAACATTGCCGCGACGGATGGCGCGACCGGCGGAATGATTGACTTCGTGCGCTTCCCGAAGTTGCATGACCGTGGCGGCGGAAGCACCGATTGGAGGTGTGTTCTTCGGGGCGCTCGTCGCTGCCAAGTCTCTTGTCGCCGATCGACCAACGGGATGCCTGCTGGCGTGGTTCCGAACTGAAGGTGGTGATTCCGCCCAATGCCGGTCGCGTGGAGCAACGGGAATGCGACGCGGAGAGCGCGGGCGGGTCACCCGGTCGGGAGTTTCTTCGCGAAGATCAATGAATTCGGGGTGATCGTGAAGGATGGAACAAGACCGACTGGAGCCAGGCGACCCTCCGGAGCCTCGCGGCGAACATGGCCGCCACGGAATGAATTTCAAAGGGGCCGTGACGGACCGCACGCCGGAGACAGACCGCACGCCGGTCTCCCTCCTGTCGTAGGGATGCGCGATTCGTCGCGGTTCGGCGGGGCGGGAGCCGGCGTTCGTCCAATGGTCGAAAATCAGTACCAAGTCCCTCGCGGCGGGTAGCCATTCTTGATCGACACGACCCGGGCGGCGAGGATGTCGATCGAAGGGCGCGCGAACGGCGCGGACGAGATTTCGGCCATGTAGAGCGTGTTGTCGGGTAGGATCCAGAACAGGCCGGGCTCGTTGAAGATTTCAATCTCGGATTCCTTGATCGCGGTCGAAATGTGGAGGCCCCATTGACGGGCTGTTTCCTCGGTCATGCCGTAGGCCACGGGAATGTCTCCGAGGCCCCAATCCTTCTTCGCCTCTTCGGCGCGGTCCTTCGTATCCATGGACGCGAACACGATCGGCATGCCTTGTTGCGTGAACTGGTCGGCCGCCTCCGCGACCCGGCCGAGGTATTCCTTGCAGACCGGACATTGCAGGCCGCGGTAGAAGATGACCATCGTGGCGGCTTCGGGGGATTGGGAGGCGAGATCGTAGGTTCCGGCCCCCACGAGCGGAAGGGACAGCGCGGGCGCGGGTTTGCCGGGCATCGGTTTGATGGTCATGGGATGCATCCTCTCGGAACGAGTAAGTGGTTCGAATCGCGGTGGCCGCGCATTGAAGCCGCGATTCGCGTGGCGCGGAAGCGGCGGAATCCCATCATGAAGGCCGGACGTGATCGCGTCAAGTATAGCGCCGGCGGTTTTAATAAATCAGTGGCGCGAGCCGCGTGGAGGTCAATGCGGATCGCTGAAGGGCGGCGAACACTATCGTCAACTGTTGTTGTGTTCACGCCCAAGTAGCTGGTGCTCTTTTCGGTCGCGGGGGTGGGCCTTCTGCGGGGTGGACCTCTGTCGTCGTGACCGCAGGATGCTGAAACACCGCGGAAGGCATCGGGCGGGGCGCGGGAGTCCGTCAGGACGCGACCGTTGGCATGTCGCGTGGAGCAGGCGTACGGTTGTCGCGCGCGCGATCCGTAGTCCGCACCCGAGGCGGAAACCTTTGGTGGCGGTGCGCGGGGCGGTCAGTCCCGATTCCGTGATTCGCTTGACAATGCCCCTATGATTCGACACCAGTCTCCCTCTCGCGGCTGGGATCGGGGTGATCATGGGGCATTTGATGGTCGAACGGCTCCGCCTGGGTGAATCCACCCGCCGCGGCGCCACACGGCGCGCATCGGAGGTTCCGACTCATCCCGGAATCGGCCAAGCATCCGCGATGCGCGCTCGTGGCGGGATGAACCCGGTCGCGTCGGCTGTGCCCGAAGCTCATCAACCGGGGGAGGGAACGCGCCGGGTTGGATCGGCCGCCCGCTGCCAATCGGCCGCCCCCTGCCAATCGGCCGCCCCCTGCCAATCGGCCGCCCCCTGTCAATCGGCCGCCCCCTGTCAATCGGCCGCCCCCTGTCAATCGGCCGCCCCCTGTCAATCGGCCGCCCCCTGTCAATCGGCCGCCCC
>JANQKA010000647.1 GCA_028281405.1 Hasllibacter sp.
ATGGGATGCCAAGTTCCTCCGATCACAATATTCACGAATCACGCCTTGGCGACGCGGCCCACGTTGGTGGCCGTTGGCCATCTACGAAATGCGGTCAACCTCCGCCACCTGGCCGCCATGATAATTCCGCGTCGCCTGGACGGATCCGGGCCGCGATCCGGCATGATTGGGGAGCAACCTCCCACGGGCGACACGCCCTCCGTTGCTGGCCCTTGGGGGCATGCGATCCACCTCCGCCTCCGCAATGCCCGGATAAATCCGCCGACGGTAAGAACACCGGAAGCGTCCTCCCTTTCCGGTGAGGGCGATGCGGCCGTCACCCGGCCATGAGGTTCCGCCAGGAATTCGCCGCCACTTCGATTCACTCGAATTCGAAGTCGCATGATTGGGAAGGGGTTCACTGTGGGACACGGGGCCGTGGTTGGACCGGATCCCCGTGTCGCGATGCGATTCACTCCCGGCCCGCTCGGATATCCGCCTTCGCGAGAGACCGCGGGACACGTTCGCCATTCCCTGTTGCGTGTCCAGTCACAACACTCCGCCAAGTCAGCCCGGACTTCTCCCTCGGTTCCAGACCCGGGACACCGTGACATGGACGCCAGGCCGCCTCCGAAATCCCGGTATGGCCGTTGGGGGTGGTCGCTCATATGATGAAGGTCCGCCTTTCGAGGCGAACGCGAGGGCGTACCGATGGCGCCCGTCCGATGACGTCCGCAATGCCAAAAAATGCGGGAGAGGGTGCATGGGCGGACGAATGCCGGTGGAATCCCCCACGGAACAGTGTTCCGGGCAAGGTGGGCCGCATGTTCGACGCCGCGGCGAAAACTCGGATCGAGGGAGTACAGCCTGCCGCGCGGCTTGGAGATGAAATGGAAATTGGCGATTGCCCAAAACGCTCGGGCATCCCGCCCTCGCGCGCGAATGGCCGCGTGGATCGGGATCGAAGTCACCGCCATCGGCGGAATATGAGGCGATCAAGTGTCCGGTCGGACCCCGCTCAGACGAACATCTCGGCTGAACTCGCGGCCTTCGGAGCGGGATCATCCAAAATTCCGCCAAGACCATCTGATACGGGAACGACGCGAAGGCGGTTCCGCCCCCCGCCACCATGACCCGGAATGAATACCACGGTGAAATGACCCGGAAGTGAATACCATGTCGACATCCCCGAAGGATTCCAAATCAGGCGACCATGGACCGCGTCCTCGCCGCCGACAAGCGGACCGTGGCGAATCGGCGGCCGCGTTCACCGGGCGCGCCCGAACAGATCGGTCCGCGCGGACGATTCCCGCCGGTATTCAAGCGGACCTCCATCGAGTGTCCTCCCCGATGCGGGAAGCACGGCAACGCAACGCCGTTCGTACTGGAGGCTTCGCGAGCATGGGCGCGACCAACGGGCGGAAGCGCCAACGTGGAAAAGCCACCCTTTCCCGAATCGTCAACGAGAATCAGCCCCGATGTTGCATCATCCCACCGAGTAGGGAGGAATTCGTTGGCGGTGCGGAAAAATGACCGGATACCACACCTTCAGTTCAACAATGATTGAATGGGCCATGAAATACCGGGATCATCGAGCTTGCACGGCGACTCCATGTGGTCTAAATCCCAGACAGGAGGATCGGAAAACGTGGCGAACAAAAACGAAATCGGGCTTGCGATTCAGCCCACGTCCGGCGGGGAACAATCGCCGCCCATCCTCGGTAA
>JANQKA010000364.1 GCA_028281405.1 Hasllibacter sp.
CCATCCTGTTCAACATGTGGAACAGAAAGCCAATGATGGCCAACAGGGCGAAGAACATCGGGGCCACCACGATCAGTAGCAGCGTGACTTCAGGCGAGATCATCATCGGTCTCCTTCTTGTTCCGCGCTGAGGTGTTCGCCTCGCAAGATCGATTCTTGCCCACACATAGGACCGGAGTCGGGAATTGCAAATGTTCGCCGCCGCCAATGCGCAAAATCCTTCGTCCAGTTCAAGATTAGCCGGTCGGAGGATTGAGATGTGCCGATCGTTGAGTCCGTTCCAGACTTGGCGATGCGCGTCTCCACGGTCCTCCCATTGGCGGCCCGTTTCGATGCATGGACGATGCGCCCGCCCGCGAAACCCGTCCACGTTCAATCGGGCGCACGGGATGTCTCCGCCGGCCCGCGCCGGCTCCGCGACCCTCTCACACGTTCATCCGTGCGAGCGGGGGGCGGCGGCGTCGGAGGAGGACCAACCGGTCGGGACCGGGTCAATCCCGCGGTTTTGATTTCGAGTGGTGAAGGTGACCGGAACAGCCGCTTCGTCGTGCATGATTGTTGTCGCCCGACAGAGGATGGCGGTTGGACGGAGACACGCGAACCGCAACTGGCAAGAGGGAGGTGGCTGGCGGGACGGTTGGGGTGGTCGTCACGCGCATGGCTTCGCGGAATTGGGCGCCGTTTGTGGCGGATGGCGCCTCCGTTCGTCCGGAGCATCCGGAGTACCCGGATGCGCCAAGGCCTGTAGACATTCGTTTCCGCCGGTCCGGGACCGGCAGCGAGCATAATCGGAAGCGGGTGGTGATTCGCGAAGTCAGTGGCGAGCCGCGGACGGCGGGTTCATCCGGCAAGTGGATCGGGACACGGAAGCGGGCTGAATCCGGCATGCCGGGCTTCCGATGTCGGTGGTGGTGATCCGCTGTCCCACCGGTGCGTCGCCTTGACTGTCCTCCAAAATGGGCGAATGACGTGCGGAGGACATCCCGAGAACGCCGGTTGGGAGCAGGCATCCGCATCGGTCGTCGTCGGGGCTAGTGATTCGCGAATCGCTCAGAGGTGATTCGCGGAGCCCGTTGCGGGCGGGAGACGGTGGGCGCGTTTCCAGCGGAACGGACCATGGGATCGGACTGAACGCCGACATGAGCCATCGGTCTTGGTTGAAGGTGATCCGCCGTCAAATGTCAACAGGCCCTGGACCGGGAGATTCCCGAGCGGGTGCTGTCCCACGAAGGCGGGGCACGGTAGAATTCCCAATGGGCATGGACATTGGGCGGTTTCACTTCATCCCCCATGGACGGAGGAGAGGCGCGATCCCCTCGGTGCCGGCACCCGGCAATATCAGCGAAAAGCTCAAGGAAATTTCACGCGGCGGCGAGATCTTGTCCCGTGGAGCCGACTACTTCGCGGCGGCGCTCTCCTCCACCTGACCGCCTTGCCACCCACCCGCGTTCGCCACACGACGCCTGAAAACACCGAAGATTTCCTTGGTCGGCGTATTTCGCCCGGCGACGCGGAATATTCGCGTGACAGGTGGTCGCTCCCGCGATACATGTGAGAGAAGTGGGCATCGGAACTGGACGGCCATGCGGAATTCCCTGAGCAAACCGGCGGCGAAGCCGGGCAAACCTGCGAACGACCGGGTAACCCGGATCCCGTTGCGGCGTACCCGCGGGATTGCCCCGCCCGATTGGAGCCACCATCGGGGCGATGCCCCACGCGGGGATCTCCGCGGACGGGCGGTTCCGAAAGTTGGCACTCGCACGCGCCCGGATGGCTCAATCCAGGTCGCTGCGCCGAGAGGCGGCACCGCCGACCGGCGGCGCGCTTCCGGAGTATCCGAACCCGCCCGACCCGCATCCGTGGCCTCGCCGACTCCAGCGGCGTCACGACGCGGGCAAATCATCGGAACCGCGGTCCGATTTCAGTTCCGTTGCGTTCGACTTCCAAGGGATTCGGGATCTTCGGCTTCATCCCGGGAACCCGCCATCGGCCGTCGGCGTGGGACTCCGTGGCTCCTGCGCCACGATAACCTCCACGTCCGTTCGACCTTCGGTGGCATTCGCACGAGCAACTCGCGACCAATCGTCATCGATTCCGCCGCGCTCGAGGGACACCCCGAGTCGTACTGTCACCCGGAAGTCAACAAAATAGAAGGATATCTCGAGGGTCCGTCCATCAGCGCTTCCGACCGTGCCTCAACGGAGAGACACGATATTTGTGTCGGTTCCGCGGATGCGGGCGGAGCCGACGGGACATATTTCAATTCCATGAGACCAGTTCCGATTTTGCCCGCGCATGGCCCGCTCCAGCCCGGGTCGAATGGCTCGGAGATTCGGACGCGCGGGTGGTCCAATATAGTCCAGCCAGGGAGTTCCCGATAATGAAAAGCCATCTGAAGGGCCGAGTCAAAAATGTCGTCCTGGCGAAGGCGAACGGATTATTGCCCCTGTTCGAAGCCGTGGTCAATTCGATCCAAGCGATTGAAGATCGACATGGGCTCGGGGATCTACTCAAAGATGTGGGGAAGGTCGACGTCCACATCAAGCGTCAAGACGGCCCGAAGCAATCCGATCCGAGTCCCGGACGCCCACCGGAAAGGCCAATCAGCTCATTCGAGATCGTGGACAACGGATCCGGGTTCAATGATGAGAACTGGGCGGCTTTCCAAGTGCTTGACTTCACGAACAAAATGCGGCACGGTTGTCGCGGTGTGGGTCGTTTGGCTTGGTTGAAAGCATTTTCGAAGGTCCGTATCGAGAGCTGGTATGAGCAGGATGGCTTGGTGAAGGGACGCTTTTTTCAATTCTCCTTGAACGATGGCGCCACGCTTCTGGATCAACCCGCCGAGGCTTCCGCGGACCACATTGGTTCCAAGGTGTTTCTCGAGGGATTTCAACCGCGGTACGCGCAAGCCGTCGAGAAAACCGCGGAGGCGATCGCCAACAGGCTATTGGAACACCTTCTCTGGAATTATGTGAGCTCGAATGGAGTCCCGAGAATCACCATTCATGACGACGACGCTCATGAAGCCCTGATTCTAAACGAAATTTTAAACGAAAAAATATTTTCCGATTCAGAAAGCCAGGACTTTGAAATAAAAGGAGAAAAATTCAACGTCACACATGTGAGAATTCGGGGAAAATCATCCCGGAGGCACGTGATATCCTACTGCGCCTCCCGGCGATTGGTCAAAGAGGAATCCCTCGACATACCAGGATTGAACAACAGCATATCGGATGAGGCCGGCCCATTCCAGTACGCCGGCTATGTCGTTGGAGATTATCTTGATCAACGCGTCCACCCGGAACGCACGGACATCGAGATGGAGGAGGAAACGAACGGCTTGTTTTCGGATTCCGAGGTGTCCCGCGCCGATCTGCGAAAAGCTTTGAAGCCAATGGTCGAGGAGTACTTGGGGGAAACGCTTCTGCGGAACATCGCCGCGGGACGGGAGCGAATCGGAACATATATCGAGAACGTCGCTCCCCAATATCTACCCATCGTGAAAACTTTTCCAATCGAATCGATGGTCGTTGACCCGAATATTTCAAACGCCCAACTGGAAAAAATTCTTCACAACAAGAAATACGAGGTCGAGCAAAATCTGCTGGAGAAAGGAGAAAAACTGCTGAACCCGGACATGTCCGACAATTACGATGATTACAAAGACAGGGTGAACGACTACCTCAGGGAACTCGACCAAGTCAAACAGTCCGATCTGGCGGCGTACGTCGCGCACCGCAGAATTGTTCTCGATTTGCTTCGAATCGCCATGCGGGTCCAGGATGACGGCGGTTTCGCCCGCGAAGAGGCTCTCCACTCATTGATCATGCCAATGAACTCCACCAGTGAACAAATCGAGAGCCTGCGGGGAAGCAATCTGTGGCTGATCGACGAAAGACTGGCTTTCCACCAACATTATCTCGGCTCGAACAAGACCCTGACTTCAATTCCGAACACGGGCGCGAATGGAAGGGAGAGACCAGATATCGCGGGTATAAATTTGTATGAATGGATTCATGACAATCCTCACGCGTTCTCCAACACGGGGGATGGAAATCAAGCCGAGATCACGATTGTCGAGATCAAAAGGCCGATGAGGGGAGGATATGGCGCTGGACGGGAATCCGACCCCATCGAGCAAGCCTATGATTATCTCCGGTTGATTCGCGACGGGGGAGTGATGGACCGAACGGGACGCAACATTCCCAACGCCGACCGCATACCCGCATATATATACGTTGTCGCGGACCTCACTCCCTCGATGCGGAAAAGGTGTGACAATTTTGGACTGAACGCGTCGCCTGACGGGCTGAGCTACTTCGGTTACAATCCAAGCGCGACGATTCGCGCTTACACGGAAGTGATTGATTTCCAAGGGATACTGACTTACGCCAACGAGCGGAACGCCGCGTTTTTCCAACGACTTGGATTGCCTCCCCAGCCCGCATTCGCAAAATGACTTTCCGAATCCAAAATCCAAGAGGCGCGTTCGATATCGGAATCCGGATTGTGAAGCATTTTTGGCGATTTCTCCGTTTGAACCGTAATGAATGTGATCACACGAAAGTACCGGGAACACCGGCATTCCGGACCCTCGCCACCGGCGAGAAGTAGGGAGTTCCGTCCGCGTCAAAGGCGGGCGGGGCCCGCGGGGCGGGGTTCCCGAACTTCACCGTTCGCTGTCGTTCGGGACGGAATCACTCCGTCGAACCTTTTTACCGGTCGGTGCCGGAGGTGCTCCGCCGCATGACCTTGTGGGTGGGATGGCCGATACCGTCGGGACTTGTCCGGATCCTCGGCTTTGGCGCGATTGCGTCGACGCGACACGCCCCGTCGCCTCCGCGGGTAGCCCGCGCCTGCTCCGTAAGGCGATGGCGATGCGCGTTCGAAACCCGTTTCCGTTTCTTGGGCGGAACGCGGGAACATCGACACGCGGTGTTCGTAGATTCGCGGTTTGGCCCGCGCGCCGTCGCCCCGTGGCGCCGCCTCGGTTGCGTTGGCGCTCCCGGTATCGCGTCTTGCGCCCCGCCTCGCCTCGGCGGTCTGTTCGCCGCATTTCGTGGTTCGTTTTCAGTGGGCGCGGAGCTATCACGAAGTTCCATGCCGGACGCGCTCTTGTTTCCCACTGGAACCACCCTTGCGCCGTCCGATTCCACCCTTGCTTCGGCATGTTGGACGCGGCGCGGATTTTGGCCTCGGGACGGATGAGGACGCGCCTGGACAGATCAATGTCTCCGCATTTCGATCGTCGATTTCCCGCATCGCGTCCTCCCCCGACGGCATCGGCGGGATCATTGGCATTCCAACCGGACTTCTTGGGTTGCTTCCGCCCTCAAATCTTCCAAATTTCGACATCATCCCGCTTCTGGTCATCACTCCTTCGGTCAAGGCTTGGACCGGGAAGTGAATATTGTTCAGCGCCGTGGGGCGGCTTCGCATCGCCACGACCGCATCGATGCAAAAAACGCGCGGATCCAAGGCTTTTCCACCGGATCGCGTGTCCGGTCCGCGGATCGCCGCGTTCCGGAGGCGCATGGCGCGCGCCTGGGAAAGGCACAATCAGCCGTCATGGCCGGATGGACGCCGGGCAGGATGAACGTATCGCGTCCCGTTGGGATCCGGGGCGGATTTCACGCACCGAATGCCGTCGCCGGCCCAAACTCCGGAGACCACGCCGCGACGGGCACTCCCGGGATTCCGCCCGAATGTGAAATCGCGCGGCACGGCGCGGCAATCCGGCGGAAATGGTCGAAGGGTAACGTCACGCGCGTCTCCGGGGCTATTCCACCGGAGCGCGGTCCGCTGTATCCTGATCGCCGCGCGACGGAGAACAACGATATGCCCGGCATCAATAAAATACTCGTGGCCAACCGCGGCGAGATCGCCATCCGCGTGATGCGCGCCGCCAACGAACTCGGAAAGCGCACCGCCGCGGTGTACGCCGAGGAGGACAAACTCTCGCTCCACCGTTTCAAGGCGGACGAAGCCTACCGCGTGGGCGAGGGTTCGGGTCCGGTCGCCGCCTACCTCTCCATCGACGAGATGATCCGCGTCGCCAAGGACTGCGGCGCGGACGCCATCCATCCCGGATACGGCCTCTTGTCGGAGAACCCCGATTTCGTGGACGCCTGCGCCGCCAACGGAATCGTCTTCATCGGCCCCAGGGCCGAAACCATGCGCGCGCTCGGCGACAAGGCCAGCGCCCGCCGGGTCGCCATCGAGGCGGGCGTCCCGGTGATCCCGGCGACCGACGTGCTGGGCGACGACATGGACGGGGTCGCCGAACAGGCCGCCCGGATCGGCTATCCGCTGATGCTCAAGGCCAGTTGGGGAGGCGGCGGCCGCGGCATGCGCCCCATCCGAAGCCCGGAGGAATTGAGCGAAAAGGTGCTCGAAGGCCGGCGGGAGGCCGAGGCCGCCTTCGGCAACGGCGAGGGCTACCTCGAGAAGATGATCCCCCGGGCCCGCCATGTGGAGGTGCAGATCCTCGGCGACAGGAGCGGCGGCATATATCACCTGTGGGAGCGCGACTGCTCGATTCAGCGCCGCAACCAGAAAGTCGTGGAACGCGCCCCGGCGCCCTACCTGTCCCCCGAACAGCGCGGGGAACTCTGCGGCCTCGGCCGGAAGATCGCCGAAAGCGTGTCATACGAAGGCGCGGGCACGGTCGAATTCCTGATGGACATGGACACGGGACGGTTCCACTTCATCGAGGTGAATCCGCGCATACAGGTCGAGCACACGGTGACGGAGGAGGTCACCGGCATCGATATCGTCCGCGCACAGATCCTGATCGCCGAAGGCTCCTCGGTCGCCGAGGCCACGGGAACCGCGGACCAGGACGCGGTCGACCTGTCCGGGCACGCGATCCAATGCCGGATCACCACCGAGGATCCACAGAACAATTTCATTCCCGACTACGGGCGGATCACCGCGTACCGGGGCGCGACAGGCATGGGCATCCGCCTCGACGGAGGCACCGCCTATTCCGGGGCCGTCATCACCCGGCACTACGACTCCCTGCTGGAGAAGGTGACCGCCTGGGCTCCGACGCCGGAGGCGGCGATCGCGCGGATGGACCGCGCCCTGCGCGAATTCCGCATCCGCGGCGTCGCGACCAACATCTCCTTCGTGGAGAATCTGCTCAAGCACCCGATGTTCCTCGGCAACGAATACCACACGAAATTCATCGACGAGACGCCGGAGCTGTTCGATTTCCATCCGCGCCGGGACCGCGCCACGAGAATCCTGACCTACGTGGCGGACGT
>JANQKA010000686.1 GCA_028281405.1 Hasllibacter sp.
AGACCCGCCGCGGCGTAATGAAATCCACCGATCCCGCAGAACAGGTCGGCGAACCGCGACATGCCCGCCGATTTTCCCCGCGTTGGGCTTCCCTTCCGGATTTCCGCGTCAAGCAT
Source organism: Hasllibacter sp. (assembly GCA_028281405.1). Taxonomy (GTDB): domain Bacteria; phylum Pseudomonadota; class Alphaproteobacteria; order Rhodobacterales; family Rhodobacteraceae; genus JANQKA01. The sequence continues at coordinate 117 of JANQKA010000686.1, forward strand.
CCAGAGACCTCCTCTTCACCGCTTCACCGATGGCAACCACGGAAACCTACATGATATGGTGCGTGGGCGCCACCGATTCCCAGCCATCTTGTGGTGTGCCATATTCCTCATAATCTCTCGACGCTCATACAGGCAACCCCCAAATTTCTTCACGCCGCCGCGGACGCGCGCGCGGTCCTTCAGGAGGGACGAAGCCCGCCACCTCGCGGCGCGGTCAGATGTCGCCGAAGTCACCATGACGTCCCTTGCCGTCCCGGAAGCGCGCCGCGCCGGCGGTTCCCTCGTTGCGGATCGCGTCCAGCCCATGCGCCCATTCGTGGCGCAGCGCCTCCTCCATCGGCATGCCTTGGGTGGCGATCATCGAGGCCCTGTCCGCGAGCATGGCCTCCCGGGGGAACCGCGCGATCTCGCGCGCCATTTCCTCGGCCACGCGCCGCGCCTGACCATGCGGCGCCAACCGCTCGCACAGGCCGATCCGCAAGCATTCCTCGGCGGGCACCTTGCGTCCGGTCATCACGATTTCCATCGCCCGACCCATACCCACCAGCCGCGGCAGCCGGATCGTGCCGCCGTCCATCAGCGTGATCCCCCAGCGACGGCAGTAGACCCCCATGAAGGCGGTTTCCGCCATCACCCGGCAATCGGCCCACATGGCCAGTTCCATGCCGCCTGCCACGGCAGGCCCTTCGACCGCCGCGATCACAGGTTTGGACAGGGCGAGCCGCGACGGCCCCATGGGGCCGCGCGGATTCGCGCCGCGCTCTTCCGGGAAATGCAGGGATTCGAGCTCGGTATCGAATCGATTCCCCTCCATGAGGCTCGACGCGTACTTCAGATCCCACCCCCCGCAGAACGCGCCACCGGCGCCCCAGAAGACGGCGACGCTGCCGTCGCCGTCTTCGAACTCCAGAAACGCGGCGTGCAGCGCCTCCGCCGCCTCCGGATTCACCGCGTTTCGCGCCTCGATCCTGTCGTGGATCACCGTCCAAACGGGTCCGTCCTTCTCGATCCTCACAGCCATCCGGTCCTCCCTCATTGTCCCGGTCAAGGAATACCGGAAACCGTTCCGCGTCCAGCCGCGAACCAACCGCGCGCGCCGCGAAACCTAATCCCAAGGAATATCTCCCCGCCCGCGGAACGGCGGCCCGGTCAGCCTCCCGCGGGCCACCAACCCGCCCCGAAGCGACGCTCGCGCCGGCGCGGACCGGCATCCGCCGAACCAGGCGCCACGCCGCCCGGGCCTCGCAGGTTTCCACGACACCCGCGACCGCGATCGGTCGATCAACACCGCTCAACCCGCCCGACCCTTTCGAGCGCGTTCCCGGCCGGAGAGTGCTCATTCAGCCCGAGCGGCCAACCGGCTCCCCGGTGGCGGGAGTCAAATTCATCCGCCGGGCATTCCCGCCTACTCCGCCGCGCCGACAACGCGCCACCGGAATGTCTTGGACGCCTCCGCCGAATCACGGAATTAACCCGCCCATCCCACGAAGCCTTGCAATCCCTGCCCGTTCAGCAATCTAAGATCCGAACAGATTGGAGGCCACAATGCCAACACCCAACCCGGAAGCCCTCGAATTCCTGCTGACCCGCCGGTCTTGCCCGGCCAAAACGCTGACAGGCCCGGTGCCGTCCCGGGACCAACTCGAGACAATCCTCACCGCCGCCGCCCGCACGCCCGATCACGGGAAACTCGAACCTTGGCGGTTCCTGATTCTCGAGCGCGACGCGCTGCGCCGCCTCGCCGACGCCGTGTCGGCGCACGGAGACACGCTCGGAATCTCCGGGGACGAGCTCGAAAAGACAAGATCCCAGTTCGCGAACGCCGATCTGGCCGTCGCCGTGATCGCTTCCCCCAAGCGTTCGGCGAAAATTCCGGAAATCGAACAGACCCTGTCCGCCGGAGCCGTCTGCCTCGCGCTCCTGAACGCCGCCTTGGCGGCGGGTTGGGGGGCGAATTGGCTCACGGGCCGGGCGGTTCACGATCCGGTGTTCCGCGCCGGGCATCTGACCTGCGCAGAAAACGAATGGGTCGCGGGCCTGATCCACATCGGGACCGAGAATTCAACTCCGCCGGAACGCCCCCGCCCCGACCTCGCGTCAATCACCACTTGGATTTCCGAATGATCGGCCGCGCCGTTTGGCGCGCCATCGGCCAAATCGGGGATCCGCGCTTCGCGCGGGTTCTGCTCATCGGCGCGGGGTTCGCGCTCGCGCTTCTGGCGGTCCTGACCTGGATGACGGGGTTGGTCATCGGGTGGCTGGTGCCCGACGGCCTCGGTATTCCTTGGGTCGGCGAAATCGCCTCGGGAGCGGGGATCCTCCTGATGGCGGCGCTGTCGGTGTTTCTGATGGCGCCGCTGGCCTCCGTGATTATCGGATTTCTTCTCGACGACGTGGCCGACGCCGTGGAGGACAGGCACTACCCCGAGGCGGGGCCACCCGGCCAAACCGGGGTCTGGGACCGAATCGTGGACGCGCTCCGATTCCTCGTGTTGCTGGCGTTCGCGAACATTCTGGCGTTGATGGCTTACCTGCCGCTCGCGCCTGTCGCGCCTTTGATTTTCTACGCCCTCAACGGGTATCTGCTCGGGCGGGAGTACTTCACCATGATCGCCATGCGCCGCCTGGACCGACGCGGGGCGGTCGCAGCGCGCAAGCGCGGGTCGGGCGCGATTTGGCTGACCGGAGTCCTGATGGCGGCGGCGCTGACGATCCCGGTGGCGAACCTGATCGTTCCCATCCTCGGCGCGGCCACCTTCACGCACCTGTATCACCTGCTGGAGGATCGCCGCGCCTGAACCGCGTTCGGAATCGCTCCCGGTCCTCCAGGCCACGAAGTCCGCGCCAAGAGGGTGAATCACCCGAACCCCGCCTTCCCGGGCGCGGCATGGGCGATTCCACTGAAATGGCGCGGCGGACAATCCCGCCGTTGAACCCGACCGCACCACGCGGGAAAAACCTCTCCCGCCAGAGTCACCGCCGGTGGAGCACTCTCCGGCGGCTTCGCCTCCGGAATAAGGATTAATTCCCCCAACACCGACTCCGGGTCGAAACCGCGGGGGGCAATTCCCGGTCACCGCGGTGGAAGGGATTCAATCGAAGCCGGGTCCGAATCGCGAAAACATGTCGAAATCGTCGACCGTGATCCAACCCGACAGGATCACGATGGAGATGACGGCCCAGACAGGAATCGCCCAAAAAGTGGTTTGGCGGAACTTCCTCTTCAGGTCTGAGGATTCCGGAGCGGAGGCCGGCGTCCCGGGCTCCACGTCGCCGGCGTCTCCCTGTGTTCTGTTGCCCAGCGGCAGAACCACGAACAGCGTCATGAACCAGACGACCGCCAGGAGCACCAGGCCGGAAAACCAAGTCATCAAATCTGCTCCAATTCTATCAGCGCGCCGTCGAAGTCCTTGGGGTGCAGGAAAAGCACCGGCTTGCCGTGGGCTCCGATCTTCGGTTCGCCGGAACCGAGGACGCGGGCGCCACGCTCCTTCAACCTGTCGCGGGCGGCGAGGATGTCCTCGACCTCGTAACAAACGTGATGAATGCCTCCCGATGGATTCTTCTCGAGAAATCCCGAGATGGGAGAATCTTCGCCCAAAGGATGGAGGAGTTCGATCTTGGTGTTCGGCAGCTCGATGAACACCACCGTCACGCCGTGCTCCGGTTCCTCTTGTGGAGCGCCGACCGCGGCGCCGAGCGCGTCCGCGTAACGCGACGCGGCGGCGGACAAGTCCGGAACCGCGATCGC
>JANQKA010000781.1 GCA_028281405.1 Hasllibacter sp.
TGGCGGTGAGCCGATTGCGGCCGCCCCGCCCCCGCGTGGCGACGATGCTCGAATGTGATTGAACGAACAGGGGATCGCTTCGCCGGACCGCTCGGCGCGGGCGCGGAACCTCTCCGTCGCGGGGCTGGTTGCGACCGGCGCGATGGGCCGCATCGAAGTTACGCGTCAAGAGACGGGTTGGGAACCGACGGAGTCCCGAGCGGCGACCGTCGAGACGGCCGCGCCAAGAGTGTCGGGGTGGCCCTGAACTTCGTCTTCCCGCCATGATGCCGCTTTTGAGCAGCGGCATCTGGCCCGTTTTGAACAGGCCCGATTCGGGTCGGCCCGGAGTCGGCTGATCGCCGGCGCGGGTGGAGGCCGCCGCGATCGGACCCATGATGAAATCTCGAGGGGCATTCGCTCAGATGGCATTTCAATAGGCTTGGATCCCAGTGTCCGGCCCGCCGGGAACGCGGGCGAACCTTGCCCTCAAGAATTCCGCCCCGCCGCCGGACAACATCCTTGACCCGCGCGGCCGGGACGGAACCCGCTCCCGTGGCCGCCGGAAACGGGGTGGGTCCGCGGAGCGCGGCGGCTTGAAGCCGGCGGCGCGGGGGGAGCGAGGGGCGTGAAAGCGCCGGATGGGCCGAATCCGGAGAACGGGTCGGCTCAAGAGAACCCATGGCTTTCAGGTCCAGTCATTTGTTCAATTCCAAATCTCCTTCGCGTGCTTGCGCGCCCGGCCCGGCAGGGCCGGGGCCCGCGGGTCCGCCGGCCCCCCGCCGCAAACCACAAATCCTCCCGTCCGATCATGCGATGCCGAGGCGCGGATGGCCCATGGTGGACGTCGTGCCTCCGGGAGGTTTCGGCGGGGGCGCCTCCGTTCCCGCGGCTTTTCCCGGTGGGGTTCCGGAACTTGCCGTATCCAAGATTGGCCCGCGGACCTTCGTCGGGCGCGTCGCCCGCTCCCGATCGGTGGGAGGAACGGGAGGTGTTCCCGAATTTATGACATTCTCACTCCGCCGCAGTTCCGGCCTTTCCCTTCCGACGTTCGGGCGGCCGGGAGCGGGGACGGGAGTTGGCCCCGACCCAGGCCGCACCCTCGTTTCAAAGCGCTGGACGCGGACCCCGGACCTCGACAGCCTGGCCCGCCGTCCCGTCCATGTCCGGGGTGTGGAGCCATCGGCAACTCCCCGGCATTTACCGCGTGGCCAGTTTCAAGCGACCCGAGCGATCCATGCAGTTCCTCCCTCGCCAAAGCGTCGGACCTTCGGCCAGTGTGATTCGGCATCCGGACATCCGGCGAGCCGTCAGTGGAAGGCGGGGGAGGTGATACGTCGGGGAAACCTCCGCGGAGCGAAAATTCCCGCGTGTTCACACAGGATTTCGGGTTCGGCCAACCAAGATTGCTGCGCGGACGGGTCGCCTCGTGGACAAGGGATTGTGTATATCCCGATTTTCCGGTACTGGATTGGCTTGGCCGTTCATCGGTTCCCGGCGAACGCGGGGGACACGGCCGCGCCGGGCGGTGCTTCGCCAAGAGCGGGCAAGGCTTGGATGGGAGGAACGGCATGGTTGCGCTGGATTGACAACGCGTCTCAACGCCAAAGAGGAAGGAATATCCGCATGACACGGGAAGGCCGGAACATGGGCCGGAAGTCGCTGCGCGCGGTGGTTGGAAAATCCCCGGAGTGGAAGGATCTGGCCAAAGTCTGCGTCGCGTTCACGAACGCGGACGGAGGCGCCCTCGTCATCGGAGTCGAGGACGGGGAGACGGGTCCCCCCGAAGGCCAAAAGTTACCGGAAGGCCTGCGGGACGGAATTCGAAGGACGATGACCGAGCTGACCGTGGGGTTGTCGGTGCGAAGCGAGGTCCGCACGTCGGAGAACGGGGCGGAGTACATCGAACTTCATATTCCGCCCTCTTTCGGAGTGGCTTCGACCACCGATGGTCAATTCTTCAACAGGATCGATGATCAAAACAGGCCCGTCACGGGCGACGATGTGGCGTTGCTTGTGGGGGACCGGGCGGCCGCTCCCTGGGAATCCCAAACCAGCCTTCGGATTGGCGTGTCCGAGGTCGACCATGAAAAGCTGGACGGCGTTGTCCAAGGTCTGCGGCGGTCCGAAAAAGTGTCCGCCTCGGTCAAGGAGAAGACGCCCGGCGAATTGATGGAGCATTATGGATTGGCCAAGGACGGCTGGCTCACGAATCTTGGAGTGCTATTCGTTGGAGGGAAGCCGGCACGCTCCGAATTGAGCACCGCGCCGATGGTCCGGTTTTTCAAGTTGGACGATATCGGGGAAAAGGTGAACGAGATATCTTGGGCCGACCACACGCTCAACCCGATCGAACTTGTCGACGCGGTCTGGCGGGGCATACCCGATTTCCGCGAGTGGTATGAAGTTCCGAACGGCATGCGCAGGCACAGAATACCCGCGTTCGACGAGAATGTGGTGAGGGAGATCATGGTTAACGCGTTGGTCCACCGCTCCTATTCCCGGAGGGGGGACATTCACCTCAATCTTCATCCGGATCGGCTGGAAGTCAGAAACCCCGGTCGATTGCCGCGTGGCGTGAATCCGCGGAATGTTTTGCACAAAACCGTGCGGCGGAACACGAAATTCGCGGAGTTGCTTCATGATTTGGGGTTCATGGAGCGACAAGGCAGCGGATTCGATCTTGTATACGAGCGTCTTTTGACGCAGGGAAAGCCCGCCCCGAGAATCAAGGAGGACTCCGACAGCGTGACCGTGGTGGTTCCCCGACGCATCATCAGGGTCGACGCGTACGATTTCATCTCCAAGGCCAGCGAACAGTTCAAACTCACGCAGCGCGAACGCATCGCGCTTGGCCTGCTGGCGCAGAACCGCGAACTTTCCGCTGGCGATCTCATGGAGATTCTTCAATTGGAGTCGGTTGACGAGGTTCAACCGTGGATTCGGCGCGTTGTCGACTTTGATCTGGTCGGGACGGTGGGCGAGGGCGACGCCATCTGTTACTACATCAAAACCCGACTATTGTGACGCGGTTCCCGTCGCGTGGAAAAGAGGGAATTATCCGGAAAGGTTCCGGGACGGGAATTTCGGTGTTGCCCCTGTCACGACAGCGCCATTTACAACACGGAGACGGGATGTTCCTTGGAAATCCACAGGGCATCCACGCCCGCGGATGGACGAA
>JANQKA010000398.1 GCA_028281405.1 Hasllibacter sp.
AGATCGCCCACGGCGACGCGGGTGCCGTCCTCGCCGCCGAAACGGACGAATTCGACGTTCGCGAGGGTGTCCGCGCCGTCGGGTCCCGTCCCGTGATCGATAGTGAATCCGGTCGTCGTATCGCCGCTGACGTTGCGCTGGACTTCATAATCGTCGCGGTTGCCGGAGAACACGGCCGTGTCGATGCCCTCACCGCCATCGATCGTGTCGTTGCCGCCGGCGCCGGTGATCGTCTGATCGCCGGACTCTCCGGTGATGGTGTTGCCTTGGTCGTCCCCGGTGATGCTGGTGAGAGCCGCGTCGAATGTCCCGATTTCCGCGGCTTCCGCCTCCCCGAACCGCAATCGCTCGATGTACTCCAGGCGATCGGTGCCCTCGTCTCCGGCGTCGTTCCCGTCGATGTCGCGCACGACGTAGACAAAGGCCGCCTCGCCGTCCCGGTAGACCACCACCCTCGTGATCGAGTAGCCATCCACTTCCCCCGAAAACACCGCGGTGTCGACGCCCCCGCCGCCGTCGATCGAGTCGTCGCCGCCACCACCGGTGATCGTGTCGTCGCCGGTCCCGCCAACGATCGTCTCGTGCTCCGCGCCGCCGATGATCGTGTCGTCGCCGCCGCCCCCGTCGATGAACGTGACACCTTCGCGCCCGCTCAGGGTGTCGTTGCCGACACCGCCCGTGAGCCTGTTGTCCGTCACGGTCCCGGTGCCGCCGCCACCGTTTCCGTTGTCGTTTACGTTGCCGTTCCCATTGCCGTTACCGTTGCCGCCGGTTCCGCCACCGCCGTCGCCGCATCCGGCGAGCGCGCCAAGGGCAGCCGCGGCCACCCCGGTCACGCCAAGAGAAGCGCGCCTCCTGGAGCCGTTGGCCGTTAAATTAAAATAAAATGGGGGACCGATGAGCAATTCATTCTCCGTTGTCCTGCGCTTGGCGCCGAATGGCGCTCATTCGAGCGCGCCGCTTCCCTGCAAAAAGCCGAGTTGGGTGATCAACACGGCGTGACGGCCCGCATCGCTATTCGTTCGTTTGGGTGATTCGTTTCACCCGATTCGGGGAGGAAGTATTCGCTCAATTGTGTTGCCGCGCAAGCACTTTTTTTTTAAAAAAATATGGGAAACGAGCCACGCCGCGGAAAAAATTTCCGGGGAGAAACAGGGCAATTCGCGAATCGCGGGGAATGGAGACTTGTCGCCTCCCCGACGCGACGGAGGCCCCTGTGGCCACCTTGGCCGGAAACGGCGGGAGAATCCGCATGCCAGCCCCGTCACGGTCACGGTCGGAAATCATCGAACCACCACATGTTCACATTATTTCCCGAAAATGTTATTTCAATTTAATCAAATTTACAGATGCATATCCAAATGTTCCATGTGTGAAGCTTCCTCGTGCTTCAACCGTTTCCAGCCGGGGGACACTCCTTCGGCCAGTGCGCCGATTGGGACCTTTTGACAATCGATTCCATCGTTCCGCCCGAATTTGGGGATATACGGTGGCGCCGAATTCTGACACAAACCGCAAAACGGAGGGGCGGTTGAGCACGACACGACTCAATATCACCGAGGGCCCATACTTTTCTGGTCAATCCAGCTTTGCACAATCTTCCCGCTTTGTTCCTTCTTTATGCGCCCACTTCCTCGGCGCTGAACATTCGCGCGGGTTGCGGCGCGCTTCTTGGATTCGGTTGATTTTCCCGAATCCCGGCGCAGGTCAAAGCGCCGAACCCATGAGCAGATCGGGCAATCCCGTGGCCAGGAATGGAAACAAACACAGCAGAACGATCGCGATCACCATGCACGCCACGAACGGCAGCGACCCGATCAGGATGGTTCGAAGGGAGATATCCGGCGCGATCCCGTTGATGACATAGAGGTTGAGGCCCACAGGCGGGGAGATCAACCCGATCTCCATGTTGATGGTCAGCACCACGGCGAACCAGATCGGGTCGAACCCGGCGGAGGTGATGATCGGCAGCAGGATCGGCGCGGCCATGAGGATCACCGCCACGGGAGGCAGGAAAAACCCGGCGATCAACAGGAAAACGTTTATGGCGCCCATCAACACCCAGCGGTTGACGTCCAGCGTTCCGATCCATTCCGCGATGGTCTGGGTGATGAACAGAGACGACAACATGTAGGAGAACACGCCGGCCGCCGCGATGATGAACAGAATCATCACGCTTTCCTTGGTGCTGTCGCGCAGAACGTTCCAGATCGCCGCCGGACTCCACAGTTTGTAGATGACCATCGCGATCAGCATGCACAGCAGCGCCCCCACGGCGGCGGTTTCCGAAGGCGTGGCGACTCCACCGTACATGGCGTAGAGGACGCCGACGATGATGGCGATGAACGGAAGGACGCGGGGAAGAATCTCGAACCGCTCGGACCAACCGTAATCCCGCGAGCCGAGGAGCGACGCGTCGCCGGAGCGCCATGTCGAATAAAGCGACCACGCCATGAACAGTCCCACCAGAAGCAACCCCGGGACGACGCCGGCGAGGAACAGGCGCCCGATCGACGACTCCGTGGCGATTCCGTAGACGATCATGGTGATCGATGGAGGAATCAGGATGCCGAGGGTTCCTCCGGCGGCGATCGACCCGGCGGCGACGCCGTCCGGGTATCCCCGTTTGCGCATTTCGGGGATCCCCATCTTCCCGATCGCGGCGCAGGTCGCCGGCGAGGATCCGGACATGGCCGCGAACAGCGCGCAGGCCCCCAGATTCGACACGACCAAACCTCCGGGCACCCGCGTGAGCCAGCGTTCGAGCGCCTCGTAGAGGTCGGCCCCGGCACGCGTCGAAGCGATCGACGCCCCCATGATGATGAACATGGGGATTGCGAGCAGCGCGAAATTGTCGAGTTTCCCGAAGAATATCTCGGGCATCAGCTCGAGCGAGCGCGTTCCGTCGAAGACGATCAGGAACCCGGCCGACACGATCAGGAGCCCCATCGCGACCGACACGCCGGAAAACAGAACCAGGATCGTGATCACCGCCACGATTCCGCCGAGGAGAAGCGGGTCCATCGCGATCACTCCAAGCCGAACGGCTTGTCGACGCCGATGACGACCGCCACGAGATCGGCGACGAGTTGAAGGAGCAGGAGGCCGAAGCCCACGGGCAGGGCGAGATAGGGAATCCACAGGGACACCCCCCAGACCGATTCCGTGCGCCACCCGCGCTCCCACGCGACATGCCAATACTCGTAGCCGTGCCAAAGCATGACGCAGACGATCGCGATCGAGAGGACCGAAGTGAACACCGCCAACGCGAAGCGCGGCCCCGGCGGCAGCGCGAGCGGGATCAAATCGACGTTCACATGCCCCCGGAGACGTTGGACATACGGCAGGCCGACGAGCGTGGCGGCGACGACGAGATAGATGATCGCCTCGGTCTGCCAGTAGGTGGAGCCGTTGAGGACGAAGCGCACGACGATCATCTGGCAGGTGACGCCGACCGCGGCGACGATCATCCCGGCGGAACACCATCCCGCCAACGTCGAGAGTGCCGCGACCGCGCGGAGAAAGGGGTTGTTCCCGGTGCGGGACGCGGTCGCCGCGCTATGGGTCGCCATGGGCGCCTCCTGTCTGTGCGAAAGTCGAAACGCGGGGGTGGCCCGTGGCCACCCCCGTGTCGAAGTCACTCGACGGCGAGGGCCATGTCGAGGAGCTTCCGGCCATCGGGAACGGACTCCACGAAGGCTTTGTAGGAGGTTTTCTGCGCGAGCGCGCGCCACGCCTCGAAATCGGCGGGGGTCATCTCCGCGATCTCGACTCCCGCCTTCCTGAACACCTCGACCGAAGCGGCGTCCGCCTTCTTGGCCTCCGCCAGGTAGTGGGCCTCGGCCTTCTCCGCCCCGGCGAGAAGGGCGGCCCGCTGCTTCGCGTTCAGCCCCTCGAAGGTCGACTTGTTCATCAGCAGAGGCTGATACAGGAACCAGAGCGCGACATCGCCCGCCGGGGTGTAGCATTTGACCTGCTCGAAAATCCGGTAGGAAACGAAGGAGGCCGACGATGTGTTCGCCGCGTCCAGAACACCGGTCTGCAGGGCGCTGTAGATCTCGGACGACGCCATCGACGAGATGGACGCCCCGCCCCCCGCCAGCATCTGATCGAACGACTTGCCCGCGGCCCGGATGCTCAACCCCGCCACGTCGGCGGGTTTCGTGATGCATTTGTCCTTCGAAACAAAGCCGCCGGCCAGATAACCGTCGACCAGCACCATGACGTCATCCTCCGCCATTTTCGCCTTGAGCGCGTCCATGAAGGCCGAGTCCGAAAGACGCGCCGCGTGATCATGGTTTTTCACGAGCCCCGGCATCAGGGTGAGGTTGAAGGACGGTTGCTGGCCGCCCGCGTAGCTCAGCGGAAAAACCGTCATGTCGAGCTGGCCGCGGCTGAGCGGCTTGTACTGCTCCCTCGGCTTGAACAGCGACGCCGACGGAAAAATCTTGATCTCCAGGTCCACGTCGGCCGCGGCGACCTCGTCCGCGACGATCTGTGCGACTTGATGGCGGACGTCGGAGGTCGACCATTGATGCGAGAGCCGCAGTTCCGCCGCCTCCGCGACGGAAGCCGAGCCGAATGCGGCGAGCACGGCCGCCGTCAGAAGTGAGTTCCTCATTGAATCCTCCCTTGGGTTTCGTTCTGCATCCGCCCGTGTACGACCGCCCCCGGCTTCGCGCAAGCGACGCTCAACGGACACCCCCGCGCGCGATCTCCGCGCCGACGGCTTGCGGTTGGCACCGCTCGACGGGGGCACTCCTCCGCGCGCTCACCGCGGCCGACGGCTTGCGGTTGGCACCGCTCGACGGAGCACTCCTCCGCGCGTTCTCCGCGCCGACGGCTTGCGGTTGGCGCCGCTCGACGGGGGCACTCCTCCGCGCGCTCACCGCGGCCGACGGCTTGCGGTTGGCGCCGCTCGACGGGGGCACTCCTCCGCGCGCTCACCGCGGTCGACGGCTTGCGGTTGGCACCGCTCGACGGGGGCACTCCTCCGCGCGCTCACCTAAAACCGCGATCCGGGAGATCGGCGACCCAGGGAAACCGGGTCGAATCTCCATGTTAAGATCAAAATTTTACTTCGCCCGTCGCGCCCGAATCTCCGGCCGTCGGCTTCCGAGTGAGGGACGCACGGCCAATCTGGCCACGGCGCGATTCGCGACAAGCGCCCTTCCCAGGCCTTGTGCCCCGCGGACACTGCGCGCGATTGGTGGCGGCGACCGTGGGGGCCGAGGGGTCGTGAACCAGCGGCGCGCGACGTTCCGGGACCATTGCATACCCGCTGGGGCCGCCGCCCCACGCCTCTGGTCGATCGTCGGGGATCCTTCGGCCGCCGCCCACCAGGGTCGTGGCGGAACTTCGAGACCGGGAGCAGGACGTTTCCGGTCCTTCCGTTCCGCCTTCGACCACCGCGAACCCCGCGATCCACTCCGGATCAGCCACTTCCGCCCCGCTCTGGCGTCACATCAAGCGACATCGCGCCGCTCCATCCGAAGAGTCGCGACAGGCCTATCACGTCGATGGACGGTCCTTCCAAGCCGTTGGCCCCCGACCCCGCCCTCCAGGGATCAACCGCACTGGACGAACGCCCGGGACAACCCGGGCGGGCGCTTCGCGTCCATCGGACGCGCATGGAGCACAAGAGACTTGGATGTGAACACTACATCGGTTGACGACTGTGGTCGGCGAACATCAACGTCTCGCGATAATCTTCACGCATCCCGCGCCAGTGATTCCATAAAAACCGCGGGCGCTCCATCCGGCGGTTTGTCTCGGGCGCGAGGC
>JANQKA010000400.1 GCA_028281405.1 Hasllibacter sp.
GAGCGAATATTTTTCATGTTGGTAGGCTGGTGTCCTAAGTAGAACATAAGCGTAACGTTTAGCTGGAGATTGAACGTCTAGAGAGGAATGTAGCTGAAATATTGACTTACAAAATTCCTCCGCCGCGTATTCCGTGGAATCTCCAAGTCTTAACTCTATTGAACAGGATTGAAAATTTAAAACTTGATGAATATTGCTTCTCTGCTACGTTATTCACTGCTAAATTTATTGAGTCCTCACCCTAGGGCCTGTTGGCATTCGATTTCGACGATTTGCGCGATTTCTTTCATTTTAGGGATTCACGGCAGCGCTGACATCTGATTCACCATTCAAAAATGGGGGATCCGATGAACACAACAAGATTTTTTCACCGACCGAATCTGGGCGGAGATTGCGCCCTTGCTTCCCTGCAAAGAAGGGGACAGCGATATGACGGCCGTGGACAACCGATTGTATTTGGAGGCCGTCCCATGGGTCGTTCGCACCGGTGTTCCGTGGCGGGATCTTTCCGATGGCTTCGTGAAGTGGAACTCAGTCCACCGGCGGTTCTGCAGGTGGGCCGAAAAGGCGCTTTCAAGCAAAATTTCAGGGCGTTACGCCGTGCGATCGCCTCCTGGTGCGTGATGATTGACGGCACGATCTGCCGAGCTCACCAGAAGGCCGCCGGCGCGAGGAAGGATCGCGGTCCACAGGCCATCGGCCGGTCACGCGGGGGGTGACCACCAAAACCGTCGCGCTGGTGGATGTGCTCGGCCAGCTGATCGATTTCATATTGCTCCCCGGCCAAGCGCACGCGCTGAAGGCGGTCGAAGTGCTGATCGAAGGCGTCCCGTTCGAAGCGTTCATCGCGAACAAGGTGTGCGACGCGGACTGGCTGGTGGACAAACTCCTCGAGCTGAATCTTGAGATGAAGGTGGTGATACCCTCCAATTCCAACCGCAAGACACGGAGGGACTACGATATCAAGATGTACAAATTGCGTCGCCGGGTCGAGAAATTCTTCGGGAAGGTCAAGGAAAAAGGGGGATTGCGACGAGATACGACAAGACCGACAGCAGCTACGAGGCCCGCTTATCTGAAAACCGTGGTGGTTCCCGTGCTACACGGGAGCTGCCGTGACCTCGATGCATCGAGGCCACGGTGACGGAGGCAGACCGTAGTCCCGCTAGGTTTCAAAACCGAGTGCCAGTTCAAGGGCGCGTCCGTCGGAGTCGACGGCGCGCTCGAATTTGGGCCTTCGTCAGTTTTTTCGCGCGGCCAGCGCGGCTCCCAATCCGAATCCGCCGAATTCGCAGAACAGGTCGACGATTCTGAACTGGCGGCTCCCACAACGTCCGGGCGTGGAACTCTGTGGAGGAATTTGCGCCACCAGTCGGACCAGAACCGGGCCGGCCCGCAGTCGAGGGCGGGGCCGTCGGGTCTTCAGTGTTCCCCGGGACCATTGCATAAGATCCTTGTTTATGGAGTTCCCCGCATCTTCGCCAATTGGTCGAGTAGCAAATTCGTCGCCTGACCGTGGTCGAGAGTTTCGGTCATAATGTTCGTCGCGGCGCATCCCGTGCGTTTTATCAGCAATCTGATGTCATCGGTGTTCAGGCGCGGTTTTCCTTCGGGGCCGTCCGGATATTGGAAGTGGAGCAGCGCATCCAGCATGGGTCGGCATTGCGTGAAGTTCTGCCGCTGAATGTGGCTTCTCCAGAATTCCGATCCGCCGTATCTGGCCAGCCTGTACGGATCCTCTTCGTCGCGGGGGTCGTGTCCGGCCTCGCCGCGGAACCAGAGCCTGTAGTAGAAATTTTCCTGACCGTTCTTCGAGGTGAAATTGGCGACGTCGGGAATCGCGTTCTTGGAGGTGGGCGGGTATCGGCGGAGGATTAGGCAGAAGCCGGGTCCGGTGGCGAGCCAGGTCCAGAACCACGGGTCGGTCAGGGCCGCGTCTCGGGGTAGGGCGGCGTGAAGCTCCGCGCAGGCGAACGCCTCGTACCTGTTGGACCTGATCCTGTCCTTGGAGGCGACGCCTTTGTCCGTGGACCGCCGGTGCAGGGTGGAGAGCCGTTCGATGACGTCGCGGGCGATGGTCTCCCAATCGTGTGTATCACCTTCGTTCGACATTTCGGGACGGGGGCGTTCGGGGGGAGTGTCCGGGTTTTCGGATTCCTTCCATTTTTGCCACCAGGCGGTCGTGGCTCCCTGTGTGATCGTGGGATATGGCATCATAGTCTCCCTAGCTTGTCGGCGTGGCCTGCGCGGTCGTGGATGAGGTTTCGGAGTTTGTTAGGATCGTCGATGATTTCTTGGAATTCGGCCAGGGGCATGGCCCCTCTTTTACCACCGAGTTTGGAGAGGAATCCCTCGAGTTGGCTCCCTGGCGTGGCTTCTTCGGCGTCCTTGATGTCTTGAAATGCCGCCGTCAGGATGGCGAGGATGATCTCCGGCTCGAAGGTGGTTTCGAGGTACTTTTTGCCCGGTCCGCTTCCCTTCATGTTGTCGAACACCGCGGCGGCGATGTCGCATCTGGCGATGGGTTTGTCGATTTCAGGTTCGTTGATGTTGCCGTTGTAGTCGACGTGTAGAATCGAGCCGCGGAATCCGGTCTTATCCTCAGCTTCTTCGACGGTCATTCTTCCGATGTCGAATATCCGTCCCTGTTTGTGTGACCGTATCCTGAACGTGATCCGTTCAACCCACACGCCGGGCCGCGCTGGCCAATCGGGCGCGGGTTTCGTTTCGCCCTCGTGAACGAGGGCGAGGGTGACGTCAAGGCATTTCCCGTGGCCGTGTTCCTCGACTGCGGTGGCGGGGATAGTGACGGTTTCGGGAAAGTCCCCGGACACCGGCCACCGCCCCATGACTGTTTTTTTCTTGAAGATCGGATCCCTGAGGCTCAGGATCAAGGAGACCATAGCTCCGGCGCTTTCGGTGTAATCCCTGTGCTCCGCGTGGTCGAGGGCGTGTTCGATGACGATATCGTTTCCCGTCAGGTTTTCGGGGTCCGCCTTCGGCCTTGTCTCGTCAAAGTTCCAAGTTTGAGTTCCAATCGTGATCCGTCCGCCCCTAAACGCGTCACGCGCCGCTTCGGGTTGAGTGAACGGTCTGATCAGCCGTTTTTCGGATTTGTTCCAGCTCATTGGTCGTTCTCCTTGGTGTTTCTGGCTTCAGGGGCGAATTCCACCGTCCAGTCAGGGTCGTAGGGTTCGGAGATGAATTTGATGCGGAGGGTTTCGCCTGGCCCCACCGAACCGCGCCAGAATCCCTGTTCGGTTTGCTCAAGCGGGGGGGGCGGGGTGGTGTTGAGCGCGATCCTGTCGGTGGGGGTTCCATCCTCGAGCACCCTGAGATTGAGCCGCGCCTCAAACTGGCTCTCGTCTTCCTCCGCGTCGTCCCGCTGGGATATTTCGAGCATTCCGCGCAGCCTCAGCTTCCCGTTTTCCTCGGTGGTTCCGAGATTCGGCAGCCTCATGGAGATTGGGGCGGGGTTGGGTTCGGGTCTTTTGGCCGCGCCGCCGGAAGCGTTTTGGGTGTGGGCTTTGAACCATTTGCTCACGTTTCTTCCCAGATCGTCGAGATGTTCGGCGTTCGCCGAAGGGGGCGGTTTCGCGGCGTGCTGGAAATCCCGCATGCCCTTGGCGATTTTCGCCATGATGTTCTTGACAGTCTTCTGTTCGTCCGGTCGGAGCCTGTCCGCCTGATGGTCCCATTGGCTGTGGGTTGGCGGCTCCGAAAGCCTCAGGATTTCGTTGATTTCCGGTGAGGCGGTGAACGCGCCGACGATGACGGGACCCGACCGCGACATGTTGAGGATGGACTTGTAGTCGACGACCATTCCGGGTCCCCGGATCAGTGCGGCGGTGTTGACCATGTGGTCGTGATCCTGGCCCAAGGGTTCCTGGTCGCGGACATTATCGAGGACCTTGGCTCCGAGTGTTCCTACTGGGATGTCGTTGTACTTGAGGTGGGATCCCATGTCGGGTGCTTTCCCCTGCGCATTGTCGCGGGCCTTGATGAAGGGACAGAGATGGATCCTGCTTCTTGGTTTCGGGACCATTTCGGTTCCGTCACGCGCGGTGATCGAGATGTCGAGCTTGTTGTCCTCGATCCGGGGCCACCACCAATTCTCCACGCCCGCTACGAGGTCGTCGGCGGAAAGGGGGGTATCCACGATCATGATTGTCGTGCCTGGGCCGTCGTTCCGGTGGATTCTCATGGCTTTGGCCATGTCGCGGGCGTCCTTGTCGGTGAACGGATCGTACCGAGTTCCGTTGCCGACCTCGGTGGCGAGGCCGAGGAAAGCGCGTCCGGTATGGTCGACGCCATCGTGCGTGTGGTCGGCGTGGTAGGCGGCCCCCATGAGCAAGTCGAGGGGGCGTTCCTTGTGATCCATGGTGTGGCTGAACACATGGATGAGGCCGACGCGCGAGTTGGAGATGTAGACGGACTTGCCGTATCCGTAGGCTCCGCCGCCACCGGTGTTGCCGCTCTGGCTACCGCTGCTGCCCATGTTCTTGAGCAGGCGCCAGAATTTGGATTTGCGGTCGGTGGGGTCGCCCTGTAGTCCGGTGGTTCCGTAATCTGAAATCGTCAGAATGGATAAGCTCCTATCCTTCCCCCCTTGTTTTTGGGGACAGGACAGGAAATTCCCCGCGCCAAGGCCGAGCTTGGACTTCCGTTCGCGGATATCGTCCATTCTCGTCACCTGCTCGAATTCCGCGAGGTCGTCTCCCTCCAGCTTGGAGAAGGCGAAGTCGATGCGAACCTTTGGAGTGCCGGGGAGCGCGGCGTCTACACTGTTCTGGATGGCTTCGCGGGCCAGGTTTTCTGCATGGCTTTTTCCGCTGCCGTTGAACACGCCCCTGTAGGCTCCTCCGTTGATGCCTTCGTTCGGCGGCTGTTGTTCGTAGTGCCAACTCATGATGTTTCCCTTTTTCGTTTGGGTCTTGATTTGACCGAATTCGGGTGTTCGGCCATGTTTGGTTTTGAAGAATGGCGTTTCACGCGAGATCGACGCCCGCGGCCGCCCGTCCGGAGCGGCCGCGGGTGTCACGGATTCCGGACGCCGGGATTCCGTCGCGTGGATGGAGGCCCGGTGGACAAGATTCGATTTCGACCGACGCCCGCGTCTCACGGATGTGGTCGGAATCCCGCCAAGTCATCCTTGATTCCGATGGGCGCGGGGCCGCGTGGATCGAACGTTCCATTGATTCGACTGACATTCCCCCTAATTTACTCGCATTCGTAACCGGACGATGTTCTCTCTTTTGCCTCAGCCCGGGAGGCGGATCTGCGGCCCGGGCTGAGACGGTCGTCTTCTTCTCCCTCCCCCGTTTCCAATCCGCCTCTTCCCTTGCCGTCTCCTCCAACGCGTTCGCATACACCGCCGGCGGAAGGTTGCCAAGGCGACTGTACGGCCACTCCGAGCTGTATGCAACCCTCCAAGCTTCGAAAAATCCTCGCGCTTCGTCCAAATTTCGAAAATCGTGGCGGTTCAGGCATTCGTTGCGGCAACGGCCGTTGAAACTCTCAATGAAGGGATTGTCCGTCGACGCCCCGAGTCTGCTGTAGCACAGTGTGACGCCATGCTCGGCCGCCCACCTCCTGACCGCACCCGAATCGAACTCCGACCCGTTGTCCAACAGTTGGGCCATCGGGTTTCCACGCTCCAACTCGACACGATCCAAGGCCTCCACAACGCGCAAGGCGGGAAGCGAACAATCATCCTCAATCGCCAGGCCCACGCGAGTTCCAACGTCGAGCATGTTCAAAAGCCGGAACGACCGGCCACGCCGCCTCCCTGCCCAAAGGCGGGCGGACATGAAGTCTATCGCCCAAACCACGTTCGCACGTTTCGCACACGGTGGGGCATGACGCTCGCCGGTGACGGGGTCCCCCGGACGGCGGCGCGGCAGCGAAAGACCGGCATCGCGGCAAATGCGAAGCACCGTCTTGTGGTTCAAGGAGATCTCCACACCACGCTTCGAAATGGACGACCGCAATGCCGTGCGAAGGCGACGGTAGCCATACTCCTGGTGCGCCTCGGCAACTTCCATTAGTGCGGGAAACAACCACTCCTGGCGGTCGGGTTGAAGCTGATAATGCAATGACGTGCGCGACAGACCCACAATCTCGAGGGACCGACGCTCGGAGGTCGTCGAAACAAGCGAATCAAGAACCTCGCGAAGAAGATCAAAATCGCGTAGAAAGGAACGAAACGCGCTTCGCAGATCCGAATTCTCCTTCTCCAATCTGCGCACCCGGCCACCCCCTCGGGTATCCATCGTCCCGAAGCGCGAAATCCAGTCAAAAAGGGTCGAACGACCGCCCCCGTGCTCCACGCACACCGCCGATACGTCTACGGATACCGCGACAAGGGCGGACGCCACGGTCTCGTCGTTGAAATCTGACACACGCACCGCTCAGCTCCTTCATTCGACGCCGGAACGCCGGAAAATCTCAATCCCTCGCCATTTCGCACACTATAGTGCCGACTACAACAGCCGCGATACCACCGCCTTCATGGCACGCGCCTCACGCTCAGCACGCGACAACTCACGCCGAAGCTCCGCGCCCTCGGCCACAAGAGCCCGAATGAGGCCAACACCGTCCACATCCAAACCGACAGCGCTCACGCCAGTCTCACAGCGTGGAACGAGATACTCCATGCTTGCGGCACTCGGACAAGCATCCTCACCGGACGCCAACGCCGAAAGTGCCCCTGCGACCTCCCCGTCGCTGAAACCAGAGCCACGCATCAAATCCCTCCTTCTCCGACAACAGCACCGATTACCACTTGATACCTCGCGGCGCAACAAATGGAAAAATATTTGCCGCGCGGAACAAAACCTGAAGGAAACGTCATCATTAAATGCCCAGACAGATAAGAATTGTAATGCGAACATAGGATGCGCAGGAAGTTCTTTGTGACCTACGATTTCGTCGCGTCAAGGGCCTCGGCGATGTCTTTGACGCCTTAACCCGACATCCGACGCCGATGCGCCCGCACTCACAGGTCTTCGGAGTATGGTCTGGCCATCCGCATCTCCCACTTGGCCGCCCCACAGAAACATGGTGCGTGGCGAAGCGAAACCCCAAAATTCCGTCCATGAGGCATCGCTTCGCAAAGAGACACAATACGCCGCCAAAAATTCGACCGCGAACTTGTGGCCGACCACGGATCCCGCCGACGAAGGCCATCGCCGCGGGGATCCAACCGAAGATTCCAACCAAGATGAATTATTTATTCAGCAACGCCCTGGAGCGTGGCTACCCGACTGCCCTGCAGTTGGATAACGGGACGGAGTTCGATTCAAATGCGGTCAGGCGGTGGCGGTCGAGCATGGTGTCATGCTGTGCACAGCAGACTCGGGGCGCCGACGGACAATCCCTTCATTGAGAGTTTCAACGGTCGTTGCCGCGACGAATGCCCGAACCGCCACGATTTTCTAAATTAGGGCGAATCGTGTGAAATTCTCGAAGCTTGGAGGGTTGTATACAACACGGAGCGGCCGCACAGTCACCTTGTCAACCTTCCGCCGGCGATGTATGCGGCCGCGTTGGAGGAGACGGCAAGAGAAGAGGATGATCGGGAACGGGTGAGGGAGACGACGACGACCGTCTCAACCCAGGCCACGGAGCCGCCGCCCGGGACGAGGCCAAAGAGAGAACATTGTCCGGTTACGAATGCGAGCAAATTATGGGGCATGTCATCCGGACAATCCTCGCGCGAACGGAGTGGGTCCAATGGATTCAATGAGACGATGGATCGACATGCCTCCGGTTTGGCTGGCACTGTTCCTCATGCTCGCCTGGATTCAGACCTGGCTGCTGCCGAGGGGAGGGGCGCCCCGTTGGATGCCGCCCGTCGGTTGGGGGGTCGTGTGTGCCGGGCTGGTGGTCGGGGCGTTGGCCGTGATGGAGTTGCTGCGCCATCGCACTACGGTGATTCCGCATCGGGATCCATCGGCGTTGGTGACCTGCGGCGTGTTCGCTTGGACGCGCAATCCAATTTATCTCGGCGATTTGCTGATCTTGGCCGGGGCTGCTCTGATCCTCGGAGCCATTCCATCGGTCGTCCTGGTGCCGCTGTTCGCGGCGGTTTTGACCCGGCGATTCATCGCGCGGGAAGAGGAACGTCTCCGAGAGTCCTTCGGTGCGGAATTCGAGGAGTACGCCGCCTCGGTCGGCAGGTGGTTGTAGGCACGACGTGCGCCAGGAATTCGGAGAGCCGGCGGCGCGGTGCCTGGCACTCTCCGTGAAATCGACTGCGGTTCCGTGCCTCCCGATCCCGGTCGGAAGAGGGCGCGACGGAGAGGCGGCTCCGCCCCGGCCGGAATTCCCGGGGATTCCGCCTCGCGCTTCGTCGTGAACGGTATCGGCGCATGACCGCGAAGCCGGATTTGCGGTGCTCGGGAAGCGTATTCTTCGAAGGAGATCGATGGGGGCCGACGGGATCGGTGGTGTTGACCGCTTTGCCGACAGGGAGGAGTTCCCGCCCGATGTGGAGGGTTGTCGGGACGGGGCTCCACGCTCCAATTCCAAGGATTCGCCGATACCTATCCGCCGCGCGGAATTTTCGGGGATGTACGGGTCCGCTTCGCCGTGGACCAAGCGCGAACCCAGAAATTCCACAGTCGGAGCGGCGAAATCGCCGGCTCCGACGCATGAAAGTTGGATGGAGGAGGATTTTGGCGCGGCCATTATACGGGGACGCAATCGGAGCCGTTCCCCGCCCCGCCGCTCCCATACCTGGCCGTGGGACTTGCGTCGGGACCGGCGGGGTCGGCGCTTGGGCCGCGGAACGCCGGTCAGCTTTTCTGCGGACCAATCATCATGACCATCTGCCGGCCTTCCATCTTGGGCATGCTCTCGACCTTGCCCTGTTCCTTGATGTCCTCGGCGACGCGTTCGAGAAGTTGCCGTCCGAGATTTTGGTGCGCCATCTCGCGGCCGCGGAAGCGGAGCGTGACCTTCACCTTGTCCCCGTTCTCCAGGAACCTGCTCACGTTGCGAAGCTTCACGTCGTAGTCGTGAGTGTCGGTGTTGGGCCGAAATTTGACCTCCTTGATCTCGACGATCTTCTGTTTCTTCCGGGCCTCGGATTCCCGCTTCTGCCGCTCGTATTTGAACTTGCCGAAGTCCATGATCTTGCAGACCGGCGG